>JAGPGI010000026.1 GCA_018056045.1 Paracoccus sp. (in: a-proteobacteria) | reverse complement strand
CCTAGCATGCCGATCCGGCAATGTCAGGGCGGATCGCCTTGCCCCAGTGTCACCTTTGCGTTTCTCGGCCGATGATGAAGGGGCAGGCGTCAGGGGCCGGTTGCTTTGGTCCGGTCATGCCGGCAGAGGGGGGAGGATTGGCTGCCGCAAGCGCGGCGATGGGCTGAAATGCAAGGGACCCGAGGCGTAAGACAGCCGCCCCGGATCCCCAGATTTCCTTCCCTGCCGGACTGGCCGGTCATCATTGCGTCGCAAGCTAGGCTGAGCGTTGCAATGCGTCAACTATACTAATCGATATGTTGCCATATGTCCGCTTTATCTTTTCCAAATGGTAAGAATGCGCTGCCAAAACGAAAAAAGCCGCGCCCGAAGGCGCGGCAGTCCAACAGGGAGGAAGTCGGTCCGGTCCAGAGATCCGGCCCCGACAGGTTAAGACTGGCACAAATCCGTTACGGTTGTATTGTCCTTTTGTCCCATCCGCGCGTTTTTTTGCCGATCCAAGGAGAAAGTATGACTGAAATCGTCGATCTGGATGCGGGAACGGTCTTCGTGGGCGGTGGCGGCGAGGGGTATGCCAGCCCGCAGTCGTTGCTTTTGAAGTATGCCAACCGTCACGGGCTGATCGCGGGGGCGACGGGGACCGGAAAGACGGTGACCTTGCAGACGCTGGCCGAATCATTTTCGTGCGCCGGGGTGCCGGTCTTTATGTCTGATATCAAGGGCGACCTGGCCGGGATCGCCCGTCCCGGCGATCCGAATGGCAAGCTGAACGAGCCCTTCCAGAAGCGCGCCGCACAGATCGGCATCGAACTGCAATACGAGGGTTTTCCGGTCACCTTCTGGGATGTCTGGGGAGAGCGGGGCCACCCGGTCCGCACCACCCCGTCCGAGATGGGACCGCTGCTGCTGTCGCGGCTGATGGGGCTGAGCGACGTTCAGGAGGGGGTGCTGAACATCGCCTTTCGCGTCGCCGACGAGCAGGGGATGCCACTTCTGGACATGAAGGACCTGCAATCCATGCTGGTCTGGATCGGCGAGAATGCCAAGGATCTGAGCCTGAGATACGGCAATGTCTCGACCGCCTCGGTGGGGGCGATCCAGCGCGCGCTGATGGTTCTGGAAAACGAGGGCGGCGACCGGTTGTTCGGGGAACCCGCGCTGGAGCTTTCCGACATCATGCGGCTGGACGCCTCGGGCAAGGGGATGGTGAATATCCTGTCGGCCGAAAAGCTGATGAACTCACCGCGCCTCTACGCGACCTTCCTGCTGTGGCTGATGTCGGAACTGTTCGAGCAACTGCCCGAGGTGGGCGACCCCGACAAGCCGCGCATCGCCTTTTTCTTCGACGAGGCGCATCTGCTGTTTGACGACGCGCCGCCGGCGCTGGTCGACAAGATCGAGCAGGTGGCGCGGTTGATCCGCTCAAAGGGCGTCAGCCTGTGGTTCATCAGCCAGAACCCCGCCGATCTGCCCGAGGCGGTGCTGGGCCAGCTTGGCAACCGCGTCCAGCATGCCCTGCGTGCCTTTACCGCCAAGGATCAGAAGGCGCTGCGTATGGCGGCGCAGAATTATCGCCCGAACCCGGCCTTTGACACCGCCGAAGCCATTCAGGCGGTCGGCACCGGCGAGGCGGTGACCTCGCTCCTGGAGGCGAAGGGCGTGCCGGGGGTCGTGCAGCGCACACTGGTGCGCCCGCCCTCGGCGCAGTTGGGACCAATTTCGGATGAGGAACGCGCGGCGCTGAATGCCGCCTCGCCCATGGCGCTGAAATACGGCAAGACGCTGGATCGCGAATCCGCCGCCGAGATTCTGGCCAGACGCACCGAGGCAGCCGCGCAAGAAAGCGCCGCGGCAGGGGCCAAGGGCGGGGATGCGGATTTGTGGTCCATGGACCGCGAGCACAACCGCGCCCGGCGTTATGACCCGCGGATCCAGATTCCCGATGAGCCGAAACCGCGCAGCCGCACCTCGCGCAGTTCCTCGACCGATTCCATTGTCGAGGCCTTTGGCAAGAGTTTCGCGCGCCAGCTTGGCACGAAAAGCGGGCAGGCGCTGGTGCGCGGGGTTCTGGGCTCGCTCTTCAGGGGCAAATAGGCGCTTTTGCCGCAACCTTGAACGGGATTGCGGCCCGTGCGCGCGGCTGCGGCGCGACCGGCTGAACGGCGCGCGGTGCGATCTCGGCCGTTTCGGCAAGGATCGCGATCAACAGCATGATGTGACGATGCAGATCGTATTCGGCCCGGTTCTCTTGCCGGGCAAGGTTGTGGCGCGCCTCCTCGGCATGCAGCCGCGCCAGCACCGCCTCGGGCCGCGGCAGGGTCTCGGATTTCAATACGCGGCGCAGATCGCGGTCGCGCTTCCAGCCTGAAAGGCCGGCGCGCGCCGCCTGCACCAGCAGGCGCGGGCGACGCAGCAGGGGCTGACCGGCGCGGGGGTCAAAGGCAATCACGCTGCTCATCATGGTCATGGTCGTTCCTCCGGGTGATCTGTGTTGCTCGGAGTATGTTCAACCAATGCGTGTGTTGCGCCATTGCGTGAAGCTGCGCGCGGAGCAGCAAGAAATATTTAGTAATTCTTAGCAAATATTGCCGCATCTCGGATCTGGTTCCGCAAGCCATTGCAGGATGAGAACAACCCATAGGCGAGCTTCTGCCGGTTCGTCTTCAGGAAGCGAAGGAATGATCATGACAGTTTTGACGGGAGATTTCGCCTTGGACGCCTCGCTTGCCGGACTGCCATCCGGCATTGGCGTCCCGGCCTGCGATCGCCCCGGACACAAGGACGAGACCGCCGCCTGCGACGATGCGGGGGATGGCGATCTGCGTCTTTACCTGCGCCATGTCGAGCAAGGCGAATCGATCCGGTCGCTGGCGCGAGAGGCGGGCTGTCACGCCTCGACCATCCTGCGCCGCATCCGCCGCTTTGAGGCGCGCCGCGACGATCCGCTGGTCGACCGTGCGGTCGAGCGCGCCTCGGGCGCCGAAGCCTCGGGCAAGCCGCATCCCGCGCCGGGTCGCACCGGCATGCGCCAGATCAGCCGCATCCTGCGCCGTCTGGCCGAGCCGGGCGCGCAGATGGTCGTGGCCGAGGGGATGGAAAAGGCGATCATCGTCCGCGACGACATTCGCACCGCGATTCTGGACCGCGAATTGGCCGAACATATGGCGATGCGCGCCTGGGTGCAGCAGATCGGGCAGGGGCGGGTCAGCCGCTATGCCATTTCGGCGCAGGGTCGCGAAGCGCTGCGCGCGCTGCTGGCGGCGCGGCGCGGCAATGCCATGCCGCGCGGCGAGGATTTCGCCAATGCCGATCCGGTCCTCGAAGCCGAGGGATGCGCCGAGGCGGCGGCCGAGTTCACCCATGCCGACCGCCACCGGCAATGGGAAGACCGCGAGATCACCGATCCCGAGGATGGCCGCCGGCGCCGGGCGCGGGTCAATATCGCCGAGAGCCCGCTTTTGATGCTGGCGCGGCGGCGGGAATCGGATGGGCGGCCCTTTCTTGCTGCCGATCTGGTGGCCGCAGGCGAGCGGTTGCGCGAGGATTTCGAACTGGCCCAGATGGGCGCGCGCGTGGCCCAGAACTGGGACCGCTTTCTGACGGCCGGCATCGACGTCTCGCGCAATGCCAGCAGCCATGGCGGCGGCTCGGAAGGGGCGCGCGACCGCGTCGCGGCGGCGCTGCGCGAACTGGGGCCTGGCATGGGCGACATGTGCCTGCGCGTCTGTTGCTTTCTCGAAGGGATCGAGATGACCGAGCGCCGGCTGGGCTGGTCGGCGCGTTCGGGCAAGATCGTGCTGCGTTTGGCGCTGCAGCGGCTGGAACGCCATTACCGCGAGATCTACGGCACCGGATCGCCGCTGATCGGCTGATCGGGGCGCTTGGATCCCGGCACGGAAAAGGGCGCCGCAGCGGCGCCCTTTCGCATCTGTGTGGATCAGGCGGCGGCCTTGACCGGATTGGCGCGCAGCCATGCCAGCACCGATTCCGGTGAACTGGCGCCATAGGGATCCTCGGGGCAGTCATCCATGCGGCCCGGTTCCTCGAACCACGCCTCGACGGTGCCATTGTCGATGATGGCGGCATAGCGCCAGCTGCGGGCGCCAAAGCCCAGATTGTCCTTGCGCACCAGCATGCCGACCTTGTCGGTGAACTCGCCCGAGCCGTCGGGAATGACCTGCACGTTACGCAGGTTCTGGGCCTTGGCCCATTGGTTCATCACGAAGCTGTCGTTGACCGACAGGCAATAGATGGCGTCGATACCCATCTCGGCCATCTCGCCCGCGGCGTTTTCAAAGCCCGGCAGCTGATAGGTCGAGCAGGTCGGGGTAAAGGCGCCCGGCAGCGAGAACAGCACCACGCGCTTGCCCTTGAAGTAATCCTGGGTGGTGACGGCCTGCCAGCGATAGGGGTTCGGGCCGCCGACGGATTCGTCGCGAACACGGGTCTGGAAGGTCACTTGGGGAAGCTGATCGCCTTGTTTCATGTCTTGTCCTTTTTTCAATCTGCGCTCCTCCCGTCATATTGATGCTGCGCTGCGGCATCGATGCGACAGATGCACCGATCGCGGGCCGTTGATCAAGCCCGGAAAAGACCTTAAGTTTGGCTCAAACCAGCAAAGGATACCGACATGGCGGATCAGCCCCCGGTTCTGCGCCACCCTGAAAAGGCCCACAGGCCGGATCAGTCGCAACCCAAGAAGCCGGCTTGGATCCGCGTCAAGGCGCCGACCTCGGAGGGCTACAAGCAGACCCGCGACATCATGCGCGAAAACCGGCTTTCGACCGTCTGCGAAGAGGCGGGCTGCCCCAATGTCGGCGAATGCTGGAGCCAGGGCCACGCCACCATGATGATCATGGGCGAGATCTGCACGCGCGGCTGCACCTTCTGCAATGTCGCGACCGGCCGCCCCGATGCGCTGGACGTATTCGAGCCGGGCCGCGTCGCCCATGCCGTGGCCAAGCTGGGGCTGAAGCATGTCGTCATCACATCGGTCGACCGCGACGATCTGGACGATGGCGGGGCCGAGCATTTCGCCCAGACCATCCGCGCCATCCGCCACCGCTCGCCGGGATCCACCATCGAGGTGCTGACCCCGGACTTCCTGAAATCCGGCCCCGGCGCGCTGGAGGCCGTGGTCGAAGCGCGCCCCGACGTCTTCAACCACAATCTGGAAACCGTGCCCGGGCTTTACCCGACCGTGCGGCCCGGCGCGCGCTATTTCCATTCGCTGCGTCTTTTGCAGAAGGTCAAGGAACTGGACCCTACGATGTTCACCAAATCGGGCATCATGGTGGGGCTGGGCGAGGATCGTCAGGGCGTCCTGCAGGTCATGGACGACATGCGCGCCGCCGATATCGATTTCATGACCATCGGCCAGTATCTGCAACCGACCCCCAAGCATCACCGCGTCGACCGCTTCGTCACTCCCGAGGAATTCGCCGGCTATGAGAAGGCGGCATTCGGCAAGGGCTTCCTGATGGTTTCGGCGACGCCACTGACGCGTTCCTCCTATCACGCCGGCGACGATTTCGCGCGCCTGCGCGAGGCGCGTCTGGAAAAACTGGGCCGGGCATAAGTCCCGCCCGCGCTTCTCCTCATGTAAATATCCTGAGGGGGGTTCGGGGGGCGCAAAGCCCCCCGCCGTCGTCGGACGCAATATTGATCTGGGGCCTTGCAAATCGTCGCGCGACATTTTACCCGGATGCTCAGGCCCGAGTGGCGGAATGGTAGACGCAGCGGATTCAAAATCCGCCGACGCAAGTCATGTCGGTTCGAGTCCGACCTCGGGTACCACCGCAAAATCTGTTGTTGATGACCCGCGATGAACGGAGTTCCGCCCGAATGAGTGGCTCTGGTCATGCACCAGTTCCTGCTCTCACGATTCGTGCTTTGCTCGTTCATGGACGAGGCCCCAGCGGAACCGGTTTCGCGACATATCCAGAAGGATCGACAGCGTTTCCGGGACCTTCTGGACCTGCCAGTAAAGGGGTGCCATGCGATCAACATCTCGTTGAGGGATCCGCATCAAACCCGACAAATGCTCATGCAACCCATTGCGATTGATGAAATCTATACCCCTGCAGTGGCTGAACCACGCTGCTCCGCAAGAGATCAGTGGCGCCCGAGCCTGGCCAAGGTCGCGGCGTTGTTTGATGTGTTGCATTCGCTTCGCCCTGGCCATGTCGGCAGCAGATGCCGGGCTTCGGCCGTCATGTGATCCATCACGGTTTCCGGGCGGCGCGCCGGGGGAAGCTCTCGAATTTCGATCTCATGAGAAGCCGAATGAAAAAACCCGACCTGTTTCCGGGCCGGGTCTATCATCAGTTCAGTTCAGTTCAGTTCAGCTCAGTTCAGGCCAGTGCCAGATCCCGAGCCGACTGCCGGCCGTCACGCCCGGACTCGATTTCGAAGGTCACGCGCTGCCCGTCTTCGATGGTGCGCAGGTTGGCGCGCTCGACCGCCGAGATGTGCAGGAAGACATCTTTGCCGCCATCTTCAGGGGCGATGAAGCCAAAACCTTTGGTGGGGTTGAACCATTTCACGGTGCCGTTTGCCATCGTGATCTCTCCTTTATATGTGTCGTCCGCGTTGTGCGACGACCCGGCCTCAGTCAAGCCAAAACACAGACTGAGACCAAGAAGGAGACAGGTGCATGGGGAATAACGTTGCCTCGTCAATGTGACAGCGGCTGGAGCAATTTGCAAGGCGAAGTTGGGCTTGGGGCGGGTTTGCGGTTCACAGCCCGGAACATGAGGGGGCTGGTCTGCGCTGAGGGGCAACCCACAGCGCCTTTCGCATGAACGCCGATAGGTATGGGACGTTTGCGTGGCCACAGATATACGAGTGATGCCTATCCAGGACACCGCTTTCATATCTCTGAATATTTTATGAAATTTAATGGTGCCCGGAGGCGGATTCGAACCACCGACACGCGGATTTTCAATCCGCTGCTCTACCAACTGAGCTATCCGGGCGCCGTTGCCTGTCGCTTTCGGCAAGCGCGTTGTTATGGCAGCTTCAGACCGCTGTCCAGAGGAAAAGCGCGAAATTTATTCCTCGTTTTCGGGCGGCGTGGCCGGCTCGCCCGGGATGCGGTAATCGCCGCGCAACCAGCGCGCCAAATCGATGTCGGCGCAGCGGCGCGAGCAAAAAGGCCGGTATTCCTGAACGCCGGGTTTGCCGCAGATCGGGCATCGCATCAGACCGTCTCCTGCCGTGCCAGACGCGACAGCGCGATACGGTCGCGTTTGCGGTTGATTTCGTAAAGCCCCATCGTGGTCCAGCCGATCAGCACCGTCTCGGAGGCTTCGCTGCGAAATGCTGACCGGAGGATCTGATCCAGCGTGCCGCGGTCGCGCTTTGGCATCGGTGCAAAATCGACGACAATCTGACCACCCAGCCCGCGCAGCCGCAACTGCCGTGACAGGTCGCGGGCAAGGGCGATATTGGCCTTAAGCCCGGCGGCTGGCGAATGGTCGCTGCCCGTGTTCACGTCGATGGCGATCAATGCGCGCAGGGCCTCGATCTCGGCCCAGGCGCCGCCGGACAGGTCAAGTCGCGGCGTCAGCAGCGATTCGACGCGGTCCTGGGCGCCGGTCAGGGCGAATGCATCGGGGCCATCCTGAATGTCATCCGGAGCCGGATCGGCCCAGTCCTGCCAGGCAGTCTCGGCCGGCGTGGGGGCGTCAAGCAACAGTTCGGGCCCGCCCTCGCTGTCGGCCAGAACGGCCGTGGCCAGGTCCAGAAGCTCATGCAGCTCGGTCGCGATCTCGTCGTGATCCGCCTCGGCTGCGATGCTGCGAAAGACGATCCCGGGAGGATCGGGCAGTTCGGCGATCGCCGCGTCGCCCATGGCGGTCAGTGCCTCGCGCAGCTGCGGGTCGCGGATGCGGCGCGAGACATTCACGCCGGGCGCGGCGGGGGTGACAATGACGTGGCGGCCGCGAAAGTTCAGGCGCGCCGATACCGGGATCGCCTTACCGTCCTCGGCGCTGCCGCTGACCTGCACGATCAGCGACTGACCTTCGCGCAATCCGCCGCGATCGCGCAGGAAACCCTGCGCGCCGTCGGGCAGGCGCAGGAATACGCCGCCCTGACCCTTGACCAGCCGGTCGACCCGCGCGCGACAGATCGCGCCGGGTGCAAAAGGCATCGCGCCGGACGGGTCGATGATCAGATCCTCAAGCTGCCCGTCCTGCATCAGCGCGGCGGCGTCGCGGCCGAAAACCTGGCCGATCACGATCTGGCGGCCCTTCATGCCGATGCTCCTTTGATTCCGATCCCTGCCAATAAGGTTGCGGTCTCCGCCAATGGCATTCCGACCACGCCGCTATAGGATCCGCGCATCCAGGCCACGAATCCACCGGCGCGGCCCTGAACGGCATAGCCGCCGGCCTTGCCCTGCCATTCGCCGCAGGAAAGATAAGCTTCAATTTCAGCTGCTTGCAGCGGGCGAAAGCGAATGGCCGTTTCGACCAGGCGCTCGCGAAGGCGGCCGGCGTGGCTCAGCGCGACCGCGGTCAGCACCAGATGGCGGCGACCGGACAGAAGGCGCAGGAACTCTCTGGCCTCATCCGCATCCTCCGGTTTGCCCAGAATCCGGCGCCCGGCGACGACAGTGGTGTCGGCACAAAGCACTGCGCCCGGCACGGTGTCCGATAGGGCCAGCGCCTTTTCCCGCGCCATGCGCCGGACATAGTGGCGCGGCAGCTCGGCGCGCAGCGGGCTCTCGTCGATGTCGGCGGGAATGATCTGCTGCGGCGTGATGCCGATCTGCGCCAGCAATTCACGCCGGCGCGGACTGGCCGAGCCCAGCGTCAGGGACGGGGGCGGGCTGGTCCTGCTGTCGGAAACGCCGGGGGCGCGCTGTCCTGCATCACCCCGTTCGGGGCTGTGGTCGGAAAACTCGGCGACCGCAGGGACAGGCTGCGCGGCATTCTTACTTGAAGCGGTAATTGATCCGCCCCTTGGTCAGGTCATAAGTGTTCATTTCGACCTGGACCTTGTCTCCGGCGAGGACGCGGATGCGGTTCTTGCGCATCTTTCCTGCCATATGTGCGATGATCTCATGGCCGTTCTCAAGCTCGACCCGGAATGTCGCATTCGGCAGGAGTTCCTTCACGACGCCGGGGAATTCGAGCATTTCTTCCTTGGCCATGTTCTCTCCTGGTAGGGGTGACCCGCGCCGTCGCGGGCGCGTGCTTCATGCGACCAGACGCGCGGATTTTCAAGGGGAATCTGATTCTGCCGCGGCAGAGGCGGCCAGATCGTGCCTTGCCGGCCTGCGCGAGCCGCCTGAAAACCCGCTTTGCGCGAATGTCGTGACGCTCCGGGTGGGTGCTGCGTGCGGCACCGGGGGCGGGTCAGGCGCGCGAATTTCCTCGGACCCGCGAAGCATCCAGAGCCTGCGCGTCGCGGAAGGCGTCGGGTGCGTCGATATCGGCCAGTAGCGGTTCGAAATCTGCCAGAGGCGGCGGCTTGCCCGCACTCAGGTCACGAGGTGCGGCGAACGGCATGCCGCTGGCTATATCGAAGGCAGGCTCGGAGGCGGCGGCAGCGTTTGCGCCCTGAACGGGCGCATCGGCATGACGCAGCCGGATGGCGTGGAAACCGTCGGCCTCGCCCAGACGGCCGCGCGCCAGAAGCTGCCTGTCGCCAGTTTCCAGCCGGGCATCATCGAGCACATTCTGGGGCAGCGGAATCAATGAGCCCGGACCCAGCGCCCGCAAAGCCTGCAGGCTGAGCTTGCGCCGGCACAGAATGCCGACGACGCGGATGGGCGCCAGTTGCACAGCCTCGGCCAGCGATAAGGGCGCCGCTTGCGCGACAGGCGCGGTTGGCTTGTTCGAGGGTGGGGCGGGGATCATCGCGTTGCGCCCGCCGGTCGCCTGCGCGGCAAGCGGCGCAGGCGTGCTGCGACCACCGCGCCCCGAGCCGGCGGCCGCGGGCAGCGCGATCAGGATCGAGGCGTCGCGCTGACCGCCCGCGCCGACGCGGAATTTCAACTGCAGGCGCTGCATCTCGCCATCCTCCAGCATCAGGCCGAGCGGGCGCGGATCGTCCATATGGGTGGCATAGCGGAACGTATCAAAGGCCGGGATCTCGGGGCGGCCATGCATCTCGCGCCCGAGTTCGGTCAGGAGACTGTTGACGAAATCGGCCGAAATGGCGGCATCGGTCCGCGTCGGCCGGCGGTTGGCGGGCGGGCGCGACGTGACCCGTCCGATGGCCTGCATCTCGATGATCGAGGCCAGAAAACTGGGGCACAGGGCCATGACGCCAAGCGCGTCCTGGCCGCCCTCGAGCACCGCGAGCAATGCACGTTCGGGCAGCAGCTCTGCCAGTTCCGGCAGGGTCATCGGCAGCAGTTCGGCGGATTCGATAAAGACCGGCAACCGAAGCTGTTTTTCGGCGGCACGGCCAAGCGCGGTGGCGGCGGCACGCTCGATGGTGAATTCTTGCGCGGGCGGGCCGCTGGCCGGCCTGGACAGGGGCTGCTTTTGCGCGTGGCGGCGTTCGGCAATGATTCTGTGCAGGATCAGGCCATGGCCCGGTGTGTCCGGGGGGGCATGACCGGCAGCGACCTCCGCCCCTGCTTTCTGTTCCTCTGCTGAGCTTTTCATATCCGGACCGAATCAGCTTCCTCTCTCGCAAGATCGCATGGAGTGGTTGCGAAAAGGTTTAACGCATGGCCTCAGGCGCATTTTCGGGCAGGACTGGGGGGCGTCTGGGCAGGCTCACGCGAAAGCAGGCGCCGCCGCGGCCGGGCAGATAGGTGATGTCGCCGCCAAGGAACTCCATGATTTCCTTGCAGATCGCCAGTCCCAACCCGGCGCCACCAGCGCGGGTGGGGTCGTTCAGGCGGGCGAATTTCTCAAAGATCAGGGCGCGGCTTTCGGGACCGATCCCCGAGCCGTTATCGGCAATGTCGATCTCGGTTGCGCCATTGCCGTCGCGGCGCGTGTCGATGCGAATCGCCGGAAACTCGGCATCGCAGTATTTGCGCGCATTTGCGATCAGGTTGATCAGCACCTGCAGCAGCCTGTCGGGATCGGTGATCACCGCCAGATGCTCGGCGGAGGGATTGCGCAGGATGGTGAACTCGCGGGCCGATGCCGTGGCGCCGGCCGTCGCCAGCGCCCGGTCGAGAATGTCGTGCAGATTGACCACCGCCGGCTTGAGCCGCGCATGTCCCCCTTCGAGCACTGCGAGATCCAGCAGATCCTCGAGGAGCCGGGTCATGCGCGCTGCCTCGTCGTGGATGATGCCGGCAAAGCGGGCGCGGTCGGGGGCGGGCAGTTCAGGCTCCATCATGATCTCGGAGAGCGCCCGGATCGAGGTCATGGGGGTGCGAAGCTCATGGCTTATTTGGCCCAGGAATGCGTCCTTCTGCGCTGAGAGAGTGGTAAGTTTCTCGTTGCTTTCCCGCAGCATACCAGCAGTTCTTAAAAGTTCCTGCGAGGCGGTTTCCAGACGGCGGTTGTCCTCGCGCGCGCGGCTGGCTTCGCCTGCGACCTCCATCAGATCGGCAACGGTGACGCCGCCGCTGCCCAGCACACGCGCCATCAGCGCGGTGGCCGTGGCCGCGCCGACCGTGCCGGAGAGACGACGTTCGAATTCGCTCAGGAAACGCGGGGTGAGATCGGGAAGATACCCAGATTTTCCCTGTGTTTCTGCAGTGTTGCGAAAGATACTCAAGGCTTTTTCGCTGCCCCAGATGCGGCCCGCCAGCGTCAGCAGCGCCTCGGATTGCGCGGCGGGGGCGGCCTCGGCCGGCGAGGCGTCGGGGGCGATGGCGTGAACGAAGGACAGCGCCTGCAGGCGTTCGACCGGGTCGGGGAAATCAAGCAGGGATATCACTGTCAGCAGGGCAAGATTGACCGACAGCGCCAGCAGCACCGCGCCGGCAAAGGGGTCGATCCCGGCCGGCATGGCGTGATAGCGCATCAGCCCCAACGAGGGCAGAAAGATCATAAGCGCCCAGATCACCGTGCCTGCGAAGATGCCGGCAAAGGCGCCGCGCCGGGTCGCGCCGCGCCAGACAAGCCCGGAAATCATCGCCGGCACCACCTGCGCCATGCCCGAAAAGGCCACGATTCCCATCGAGGCCAGTGCCGAGGTCCCGCCCGAGACCTGATGATAGACCCAGCCCGCGCCGATGACCGCGACGATGGCAAACCGGCGCGCGTAAAGCATCTGGGTGCCCAGATCCTCGCGCGCGGCGGAGCGGTCGGCGATTGCCGCCCTTTGCAGGCGCAGCGCCAGCGGCATCAGCCAGTGGTTCGCCATCATGGTCGAGACGGCGATGGCGCTGACCACGACCATCGACATCGCCGAGGAAAACCCGCCCAGAAAGGCAAAGGCTGCCAGCGTGTCGCGACCCTGCGACAGCGGCAGCGCCAGCACATATAGATCGGGGTTCGAGCCCTTCGGCAGCAGATCATGGCCGACCACGGCAATGGGCAGGACCAGAAAGGACATGGCCGCCAGATAGGCCGGAAAGGCCCAGCCAGCATGGTGCAGGCGATCCTCGTCATTGGCCTCGACGACAAGGACGTGGAACATGCGCGGCAGCACGACGACGGCGGCGCCGGAAATGGCGATCAGTGCGAACCAGCGATCGGGGCGGATGAGCCAGCCTTCGCCATCGGCCGAGACCGCCATGCGGTCGATCCGCGCCAACACGTCGCCCGGCCCGTCCGCCAGACCCCAGAGCACATAGCAGCCGACGGCGACAAAGGCGGTCAGCTTGACCACCGCCTCGGCGGCGATGGCCATGACGACGCCGTGATGGCGCTCGTCCGCGGCAAGGTGGCGGGTGCCAAACAGGATGGCGAAGGCCGCAAGCCCTACCGCCACCCACAGCGCCACGCCCGGCGGCAGCCTCTCGCCATCCGCCGCAAAGGCCGAGACCGCCATCGAGACCGACTGCAATTGCAGCGCGATATAGGGGGTCGCCGCCAGCACCGCGATCAGCGTGACCAGCGCCGCGAGCTCCGGCGACTTGCCGAACCGGCTTGAGATCAGGTCGGCGATCGAGGTCACGCGATGCATCCGCGCCACCCGCACCAGCCGCCTGAGGCCCCACCAGGCGCCGGCAAAGACGATGCCCGGACCCAGATAGATGGTCAGGAATTCCAGCCCCGAACGGGTCGCATAGCCGACCGCACCGTAAAACGTCCAGGCCGAGCAATAGACCGACAGCGACAACGTATAGATCACCGGCCGGTCCATCCAGCGCCAGCGCCCGCGCGCTGCGGCACGGTCGGCGGCATGCGCGAGCAGGAACATCAGCCCGACATAGGCAGTGGCGGCAAGGCCGAGGGTTTCAGGCGTCATCCTCGTCCTCGGTCTCGGCAGGGCGCGCAAGCGCATGATTGAGGGCGGCGCTGACAAGGATGGTCGTGGTCCAGCTTACGGCCAGCCAGACCGCGCCCCGCCCATAGCTGAAATAATGCGGCAGCCAGATTGGCGGCAGAAGTGCCGCCAGCGCGAAAAGCACCGTCACCACCCGCGTCGCATCCAGCAGCCGGCGGCGGCGATAGGCTTCGCGACCCAGAAAAAGGCGGCGGCTGCGAGGTCTCATGCCGTATCCAGCAATTCGCGCACCGCGGCGCGCAGATCGGCATTGGCAAAGGGCTTGGCCAGAATCAGGTTGGCTTCGGTGGGCATGTTGGCGCCGCCGCAGGCCGACAGAAGCAGCACCGGCAGGTGGCACAGGTCCGGGTCCGCGCGCAGTTCGGCCAGCAGCTCGCCGCCGCTGCGGCCCGGCAGCATCAGGTCAAGGATCAGCATCCGCGGTGTCAGCAGCCGGATGCGCTCGATGGCGCCCGTCCCCTGAGCCCAGGATTCGCAATTCCAGCCATCGCGGGCCAGAACAAAGCGGACCGCCTCGGCGATGTTGGGCTCATCCTCGATCAGCAGGACATCGACGGCTGCGGACAAGAGCGCGCTCCTCAGGGCGTTTCGGTGATCATGCCGTGGCGGCGCAATCTTGTCAAAACTCAGGCGGGTCCAAGGATCGACGGCTCGTGCCGGGCAAGGCAGCCGGCGCGCGGGCAGATGCGGCAGGCAGGGCCCACGGCCAGCGGCGGGCGCATGTCGCGGGGCCGGGCGGCCCGGATCAGCATCTGCGCCCGGCTCAGCGCCGGACCGTCAAAGCCCATCGGCAGCAGGCGCTCGGCCACGGCCCAACTGGCAAAGAGCGCGCCGCTGGTGGTCTCGATCAGCCGCGCGACCGGCAGTTGCGGCTGCGCGAGCGCCTCGAAGACCGGCCAGAGCGTGCAGCCCTCGCCCAGACGCGGCAGTTCGAACCCAGGCGCGGGCATGCGAAACAGCGCCGCCCCCGAGCCGTCGCATACGATCAGCCCGGCCTGTGCCCAAGGGCCGGGGCGCAGCATGCCCAGCCGGCGCAGCACCAGATCCAGCGGCCGGCCCAGCCGCGCGGCGATCAGCGCCGGGTCGTCATTTCCCTCGCCGGCCTCGGCCACCGCCTGCGACAGCGCGGCATCGGGCAGCAGGCCGCGGTCGCGGGCCTGCCATTCCAGAAGCCCGCGCGCCATCGCCCGCGCCGCATCGGTCGCAAGGCCCGCCGTCTCGGCGATGGCGGGCTGGCCGGCGGCGATCCATGCCTC
>JAGPGI010000025.1 GCA_018056045.1 Paracoccus sp. (in: a-proteobacteria) | reverse complement strand
CAAGGGCGTCGTCGATCGCCTCCAGCACCTCGCTGATGCGCAACTCGCTGGTGCCCTCAAGCGCGGCGGTGAAATCCCGCCAGAACCGGCGCAAGACCTCACGCCAGGCCAGATCGCCGGCGCTGATATCGTCCAGTTCGCCCTCCAGATGGGCGGTGAAATCATAGCTGACATAGCGCGGGAAATATTTCAGCAGAAAGATGGTGACCAGCCGGCCCTTGTCCTCAGGGATCAGGCGGTTCTGCTCCTTGCGGACGTAATCGCGGTCCTGAATGGTCGTCACGATGCTGGCATAGGTCGAGGGGCGGCCGATCCCCAACTCCTCCATGCGCTTGACGAGCGTCGCCTCGGTATAGCGGGGGGGAGCCTGGGTGAAATGCTGCTCGGGGGTGATGCCGCGCTTCGAGGCCGCCTCGCCTTCCTCGATCAGCGGCAAGCGGCGGCCGTCCTCGTCTTCCTCATCGTCGCGGCCCTGATCATAGACTTTCAGGAAACCGTCAAACAGCATCACCTGACCGTTGGCGCGCAGACCCACCTGCCCGTCGGGCGAGGTGACGTCCACGGTTGTCCGCTCCATCCGCGCCGATTCCATCTGGCTTGCGATGGTGCGTTTCCAGATCAGGTCGTAAAGCGCCTTCTGGTCCTTTTCGGACACCGCCAGCCGGTCGGGCGACAGCATCATGTCGGTGGGCCGGATGCATTCATGCGCTTCCTGCGCGTTCTTGGCCTTGTTCTTGTACATGCGCGGGGATTTCGGCAGGTATTCCTCGCCGAAACGCTTCTTGATCGCATCGCGGGCCGCCATCACCGCCTCGGGGGCCATGTCGATGCCGTCGGTCCGCATATAGGTGATGTGACCGGCCTCATAAAGCCGCTGCGCCGCCGACATGCAGGCCTTTGCGCCCATGCCCAGCTTGCGGCTGGCTTCCTGCTGCAGGGTCGAGGTCATAAAGGGCGGCCAGGGGTTGCGGCTCGCGGGCTTGGCGGCAACGCTGGTGACTTTCAGATCGCGCGAGGCGATGGCCGAAACCGCCAGCATCGCGTCCTTTTCGGTCGCGATATCGAACCGCTCCAGCTTCTTGCCGCCATAGGTGACCAGAGTTGCGTCATACTGATCGCCGCGCGGCGTCGCCAGCCGGGCATGGACCGACCAGTATTCGCGGGCCTTGAAGGCCTCGATCTCCATCTCGCGATCGACGATGATGCGCAGCGCGACCGACTGCACGCGCCCCGCCGACTTGGCGCCCGGCAGCTTGCGCCACAGAACCGGCGACAGGTTGAAGCCGACCAGATAATCCAGCGCGCGCCGTGCCAGATAGGCATCGACCAGCGGCTGGTCGATCTGGCGCGGATTGGCCATGGCCTCGGTCACGGCGGATTTGGTGATGGCGTTGAAGGTGACGCGGCTGACGGCGGCGCCCTTTTTCAGCACCGGCCCCAACGCCTCTTTCAGATGCCAGGAAATCGCCTCGCCCTCACGATCAGGGTCGGTCGCAAGGATCAGGTCGGGATCATCCGCAAGCGCATCCTTGATCGCCTTGATGTGCTTTTTGGAATCCGCCGCGACTTCCCATTTCATCGCGAATTCGTCGTCGGGATCGACGCTGCCATCCTTGGGCGGCAGGTCGCGGACATGCCCGAATGACGCCAGAACCGTATAGTCGTCGCCAAGATATTTATTGATCGTCTTGGCTTTGGCAGGGGATTCGACGACGACGACAGGCATGAAAATTCCTTCGCATGATTCGGCCCGGGAACATGGGCATCCCTCAGCAGACTGTCAACGGCGCCTTTCTTTCATGGGCAAATATCCCACGGGGGTCCGGGGGTGTGAAACCCCCGGTGCAGCAGTTCAGACCCCGTCGCCGACAAAGGCCTTTTCGACAACGAATTCCTTGGGATCGCTGTTGGCGCCCTCGCGCAGACCGAACCCTTCCAGCACCGCCTTGACGTCGGTGTTGAATGCCAGACTGCCACAGATCATGGCGCGGTCATTGGCCGCATCCATCGCTGGCAGGTCCAGATCGGCAAACACCTTGCCCGAGGTCAGGTTGTCGGTGATCCGGCCCGTCAGCGGGCTCTCTTCGCGCGTCGTGGTCGGGTAATACAGCAGCCGCTTGGCGAAATCCTCGCCGTAAAGCTCGGACAAAAGCGGGTCGTGCTTCAGGTTCTCGACCAGCTCGCGGCCGTAAGCCAGCTCTTCGGCGGTGCGGCAGGTATGCATCATGATGACCTGCTCGTAACGCTCGTAGGTCTCGGGGTCGCGCATCAGCGAGGCAAAGGGCGCAAGGCCGGTGCCGGTGGCCAGAAACCACATGCGCTTTCCGGGCAGCAGCGCGTCCAGAACCAGCGTGCCCACGGGTTTGGGGCGCAGGATGATCTCGTCGCCCGGCTGGATCAGCTGCAGCTTCGAGGTCAGCGGCCCGTCCGGCACCTTGATCGAATAGAATTCCAGCTCCTCGTCCCAATTGGGCGAGGCGATGGAATAGGCACGCAGGATCGGTTTGCCGTTCTCGCCCGGCAGGCCGATCATCACGAATTCGCCCGAACGGAACCGCAGGCTGGCCGGCCGCGTCACGCGGAACGAGAACAGGCTGTCGGTCCAATGCCGGACCGAGGTCACGGTCTGGGCGTCGGGCAAGGTTTTGGCGGGTTTTGCAGCAGCGTCAGCCACGGAAAGATCCAGTGTCATGTCAGGGTCCCGTGTTATCTATTCCATTATGGGGGTCAGGCGAAACCCCGACGATCTCGGCATTCAGCCGACAAGACGCGACCGATGGTCCCAGTTCTGCCAGTCGGCGCGGAAAAGCCACTGGTCCTGCGGCTGGCGGGCGGCAAGGGCGGCGGAAATGCGCACCTCGTCGAAACCGACGCGGCGGGCCATGGCGTATTGATCGGCGATCAGCCCGCCTACGGCGCGCAGCCGGCCCTGATAGCCCTTTTCGCGCAAGAGCCGCGCCAGCGTGAAACCGCGCCCGTCCGTCATCGAGGGAAAATCCACCGCGATCAGATCATGGTCGAGATAATCCCCCAGCGTCGCCGGGTCGGTATCGGGCGCCAGCACGACCGGATCCGCACCGTCATCGGGGTGAAAGCCGTCATCGCGGACAAGGAAAAATTCGCTCATGCACTCGCTCCTGTGCGGACCATCTTGCCGCCGATGAAATGGATGCCGCATTCGGTCTTCTGGCTGCCGCGCCAGCGCCCGGCGCGCGGGTCCTCGCCCGGCTTGATGGGCGACGTGCAGGGCGCGCAGCCGATCGAGGCATAGCCCTTGGCGACCAGCGGATGACGCGGCAGGTTGTTTTCGGCCAGATAGTCCTGAACGTCCTGCGAGCGCCAATGGGCCAGCGGATTGATCCGCAATCGCGAGGGGGCCTCGGATTCAAAGAACTGCAGCTCGGTCCGCTGCCCGCCCTGAAAGCGCTTGCGCCCGGTGATCCAGGCATCGAATTGCGACAGCTCGCGCTCCAGCGGTATGGTCTTGCGCAGATCGCAGCAGGCATCGGTGTTGAACTGGTGCAGCGTGCCGTCCGGGTCGTTCAGCGCCACCTCGCGTTCGGTTGCGCGCACGACGCGCACATCGGTCAGCTTCAGCTTTTCGGCAACCTCGACCTGATAGTCCAAGGTTTCCTGAAACAGCATCTGCGTATCGATGAACAGGACCGGCGTGCCCGGTGCCACGACCGAGACCATGTGCAAAAGCACCACCGATTCAGAGCCAAAGGACGACACCATCGTCACCCGCCCCAGATCGGGGTCGTTCAACGCGCGGCGCAGGACCTCGGTCGCGGCGTGGTGCTTGTAGCGCTCGTTCAGGCGCGCGGCGCGGGCGTCCAGCGTCTGATCAAGCATTGGCCGGATACAGCGCCGCCTTGAACGGCGCTACCCCCAGACGGCGATAGGTGTCGATGAAGGGCTCGTCAGCGGATTCGCGCAGCTCCAGATAGGCGTCGATGACGCGGTCGATGGCCGGGACCACCTCCTCCATCGGGAAGCCGGCGCCGGCACGCTCGCCGATGGCGGGAATGTCATAGCCGTCACCGCCCAGCGTGATCTGGTAGTTTTCGACGCCCGCGCGATCCAGCCCCAGGATGCCGATATGGCCCAGATGGTGATGGCCGCAGGCATTGATGCAGCCCGAGATGCGGATGTTGAACTTGCCGATTTCATCCTCAAGCCCGCGGGCGCGGAAATGGTCGGCGATGTCCTGCGCCACCGGGATCGAGCGCGCCGTCGCCAGCGCGCAGTAATCCATGCCCGGGCAGGCGATGATGTCGCTGATCAGCCCGGCATTGGCGGTCGCAAGACCTGCCTCGTGCAGTTCCTGGTAGAGCGCGAACAGATCCGACTTGTGGACATGCGGCAGCACCACGTTCTGGTCATGGGCGATGCGCAGGTCGCTATGGCCGAAACGCTCGGCCAGATCGGCCAGAAGCAGCATCTGTTCGGCGCTGGCATCGCCCGGCGTCTGGCCCGGCGCCTTGAAGGTCACGGTCACGCTGGCATAGCCCGCGACGCGATGCGCCAGCAGGTTGGTGTCGGTCCAGCTGCGGAAGGCCGGATGACGGGCCCGCTGCGCCTCGTAGTCGCCCTCGGGCGCGTCGCGGAAGGCGGGCGGGGCATAGGCGTTCTTGAGATCGTTCAGCAGCGCCTGATCGACGCCGGTAAAGACCGCGCGGCGGTTCAGGAACTCGGCCTCGATTTCCTCGCGCATGACGTCCAGACCGCGCTCGGCCACGGTGATCTTGATGCGCGCCTTGTATTTGTTGTCGCGCCGCCCGGCGAGGTTATAGGTGGCGATGATCGCCTCGACATAGGGCAGCAGGTCCGCCTCGGGCAGGAACTCGCGCACGACCTTGCCCAAAAGCGGCGTGCGGCCCAGCCCGCCGCCGATCCAGACCTGAAAGCCCAGTTCACCCGCGTCATTGGTGACCAGACGCAACCCGATGTCATGGGCGGCGATGACCGCGCGGTCCTGCTTGCCGCCGGAAATGGCGATCTTGAACTTGCGCGGCAGGAACTGGAATTCGCCGTGATCGGTGGACCACTGGCGCAGCAGTTCGGCATAGGGCCGCGGGTCCGTCACCTCATCGGCGGCGGCACCGGCAAAGGCATCGGTGGTCACGTTGCGAATCGTGTTCCCCGAGGTCTGGATGGCGTGCAGGCCCACATCGGCCAGCGCATCCAGCATATCGGGAATATCCACCAGTTTCGGCCAGTTGAACTGGATGTTCTGGCGCGTGGTCCAGTGGCCGTAGCCCTTGTCCCATTTGCTGGCCAGAAGCGCCAGCGTGCGCATCTGATCGGGGCTGATCGTGCCATAAGGAATGGCCACGCGCAGCATATAGGCGTGCAATTGCAGATAGACGCCGTTCATCAGCCGCAGCGGGCGGAACTCGTCCTCGGTCAGGCTGCCGTTCAGGCGGCGCTCGACCTGACTGCGGAACTGGGCCGAGCGATGGCGCAGATATTCGTTATGCTGGGGACGGGCATCAAACATTGCTGGCCTCGAGATCGGCTTGCTTGCCATGGAAATAGTTGGAGGGGCCCCGACGGCGGAAGGCCTCGCGGAAATGAGTGGGCTCGGGGCGGCCATCCGCGCCCCGGCGGGCCTCGGCCAGATAGGGGCCGACGACGATATTGCCCTGGGCGATCGCCTCGAGCAGCGCGATTTCGGCGACGGCCTCGTCCTCATAGAGTTCGGCCTCGCGCGGGTCGGCCGTCCAGCCGCCATCACGCATCCACACGCAATGGCCCATGCGCAGATCATTGGCGGTAATGACGGCGGGGGTCGCGGCGGAGGGGGTGAAGCCTTTGGACATGGCCTTTGCCTTTCGTTTTCTCGTAAGGGAATATAGGAAAAAATCCCCTATATTGACGAGTAGGGGGAAAAAATAAGAAACATCTTCCAAACCAAGCGCCGCGAGACAGGATCATATTTCACAATGACCGCAGACCGACAAACACCGATCCGGCTGGACGAGACCGACCGGAAAATCCTGTCTCTGCTGCAGGAGGACGCGACCCTGTCCCTGGACGATATCGCGGCGCGGGTGGGGGCCTCGAAGACCCCGGTCTGGAACCGGATTCGCAAGCTGCGCGAGGCCGGCGTGATCCGGGCGCAGGTGGCACTGCTGGACCCGGACGCGCTGGGGCTGGACGCCTGTTTCTTTGTGCTGATCCGCACCAGCGAGCACGATCCCGACTGGGCGCGGCGGTTCCTGTCTGCGGTGCGGGCGCGTCCCGAAGTGCTGGAGGCGCATCGGCTGGCCGGGGATATCGACTATATCCTGAAGGTGCGGGTCAGCAATGCCCGCGCCTATGACCGCTTCTATCAGGCGCTGATTTCCGAGGTGAAGATCCACAATGTCACGGCGCTTCTGTCCATGGAGGAGCTGAAGGCGACCACCATGCTGCCGCTGGGCTGATGGCTGGGCTGGTGGCGCGGGCAGCATGGATATTTGGATGAAGAAGAAAGCCGCGGGCGGCGCCTAGTCTGCCGCCCTGAGCGCGCGTGGCAGGGCATCGGCGAATGCCGCCAGCTCGGCCTCGGGGCCGCAGGAGACGCGGATGCAGCGATCCATGGGCGCAACGCCCGGCATGCGGGCAAAGATGCCCTCATCGGCCAGCGCGGCCAGCAGGCGACGGGCAAAGGCGCCGTCGCGGTGGCAGTCGATGGCGACGAAATTCGTGGCCGAGGGCAGCGGCGTCAGGCCGTTTTCCCGGGCGATCGCGCCGATGCGGGCACGGGCGGCGGCGACCTCGGTCATGATATGGGCCAGCCAGTCGCGGTCCTGCAAGGCGGCAAGCGCCCCGATCTGCGCGATGCGATTGATGCCGAAATGGTTGCGGATGCGGTCGAAACCCGCGATCAGCTCCGCCGGACCGATGGCATAGCCGACGCGCGCGCCCGCCATGGCATAGGCTTTCGAGAAGGTGCGAAAGCGGATGACGCGGGCATCCTCGGGGTCGATTTGGGGGATGGCGTCATCGGGGGCGAATTCGGCGTAAGCCTCGTCGAGGACCAGAAGGCTGGATGCAGGCAGGTCGTCCAGCATCGCGGTGATGCGCGCGCCCGGATGCCAGCTGCCCATCGGGTTGTCGGGATTGGCCAGATAGACCAGCCTTGCGCCGGTTTCATGCGCGGCGCGGGTCAGGGCGGCCGGGTCCTCGGCATCGTCGCGATAGGGGACCTTGTGGAGGACACCCCCGAAGCCCGCGACGTGATAGTTGAAGGTCGGATAGGCGCCGTCCGAGGTCACCACCCCCTGCCCCGGCGCCACCATCAGCCGCACCAAAAGGCCCAGAAGCCCGTCGATCCCCTCGCCCAGCATGATGTTTTCCGCCGCGACGCGGTGATGCGCGGCCAGCGCGTGGCGCAGATCGTGGCTGTCGGGATCGCCGTATTTCCAGACCTCGCTTGCCGCCCTGGCCATCGCCGCGATGGCGCGGGGCGAGGGGCCAAAGCCGTTCTCATTGGCGCCAAGCCGGGCACGGAAGGGTGCGCCGCGCCGCGCCTCGAGCGTCTCGGGGCCGGTGAAGGGGACCGTCGCGGGCAGCGCGGCTGGGATCGGGGCGAAGCGAAAGCGGCTCATGTGCGCAGGAAAATCCCATTCAGGGCCGCCGCGCAAGCCCCCCCTGCGCCATGCAGGGGTCAGGCGTCCATGTCGCGGCCTTCCAGCATGCGGCGGTCCTCGTCCAGTTCCAGCCACATCGCGTTCAGCACCGCGAAACCCGCCGCCAGCGGCAGTCCCAGCATCCATGCGAAATACCACATGCGCGTATCCTTTCAGTAGGCGTGCGTGTCGGGGTTCTCGACCTCCTCCGGGGTCACCTTGCCCCAGAGAACGCGGTAAACCCAGGCCGTGTAGACCATGATCAGCGGCAAAAAGATCGCGCCGCCCACCAGCATCACGAACAGCGTCAGATGCGAGGACGAGGCGTCCCAGACCGAAAGCGAGCTGTCGGGATGGGTGTTCGAGGGCAGGATGAAGGGAAACATCACCAGCCCGACCGAGGAGATCATGCCAAACACCCCAAGCTGCGCCCAACCCAGGGGCGACAGCTCGCCCCGCCGGCCCATGGCGCGACAGGCCATCAGCAGGCCAAGGACGCCCAGGCATGGCGCAATCGCGATCCACGGGCGTTCGGCATAGGCGATCAACCAGCTGCCGTCATGCGTGACCTGATGCAGCAAAGGGTTCGAGGGGCCATCATGGGGCGGCTCGGTCATGAAGGCATAGCCCTGAATGCCGAATGCCAGCCAGACCCCGCCCAGCAGATAGCCCACCAGCGCCAGCAATGCCGCCGGCCGGCCGATGGCGCGGGCACGGTCCTGAATGACGCCCTCGGTCTTGAGAACCAGCCAGCCGGCGCCCAGCATCACCGCCATCGCCAGCGAGACCAGCCCGCAGAGCAGCGCGAAGGGCCGCAAGAGGCCGAAAAACTTGCCGAAAAGCCCACCCTCATAGACCGGCATCAGGTCGGGGGTCAGGTGAAAGGGCACGCCCAGAAGGACATTGCCCACCGCCACCCCGAACAGAAGCGCCGGGACAAAGCCGCCGATGAACAGCGCCCGGTCCCACATCGCCCGCCAGCGCTTCCCCTCGCGCTTGCTGCGATACTTGAAGGCCACGGGCCGCAGGATCAGCGCCATCAGGATCAGGAACATGGCCATGTAAAAGCCCGAGAAACTGATCGCATAAAGCGGCGGCCATGCCGCAAAGATCGAGCCGCCGCCAAGGACGAACCAGACCTGATTGCCCTCCCAGACCGGGCCGACGGTGTTGATGACCACGCGGCGTTCCAGATCGGTGCGGGCGACAAAGGGCAAAAGCACCCCCGTGCCCATGTCAAAGCCATCGGTCAGCGCGAATGCGATCAGCATGACCCCGATCAGCAGCCACCAGACCACGCGCAGGAATTCAAAGGGAACCAGCTCGAACAGGATCATTTCGCCACCTCCGCCCGGCCCGAGAGCCGGTCCTCATGCCGTCGCATCCAGTCCTCGGTCAGGGCGACATCCTCATGCGGGCCCTTGCGGATATATTTGAACATCAATCCCATCTCGACCACGAACAGCGCCGAATAAAGCAGCACGAAGCCCGCCAGCGTCACTGCCACCTCGGCCACGGTCAGGTGGCTGACGGATAGCGCGGTCGGCAGGACCTCGGCCACGGTCCAGGGCTGGCGGCCGTATTCGGCGACGATCCAGCCCATTTCGATGGCGATCCATGGCGCGGGCGTCGCGATCACCGCCAGCCACAGCGCCCATCTGGGAAAACTCATCCGGCGGAACGAGGCGCGCCAGAAGAAATAGCCCATCATGCAGAGCATGCCAAAGCCCAGACCGACCATGATGCGGAAGGCCCAGAAGATCGGCCAGACATGCGGGACGGTATCGGCGGCGGCCTGTGCGATCTGTTCCTCGGTCGCCTGACGGGGGTCCTCGACCCGGGTTTTCAGCAAAAGCGCATAGCCCAGATCGTGTTCATGCTGGCGAAAGCGGGCGATCAGGGCGGGATCGACGCCGCTGTTGCGCTGCGCCTGGATCTGCATCAGCAGGTCATAGGCGACGATGCCATTGCGCACCCGGTCATGAGCCCGCGCCACCAGCTGGTCGATGCCGGCGATTTGCTGCGTCAGCGAGCGGGTGCCGATCAGGCCCATCACATAGGGAATATGGATCGCCCATTTCGTCTCATGCGCGGCCTGATCGGGGATGCCGACCAGGGTAAAGCTGGCGGGGGCAGGTTCGGTTTTCCACATGGCCTCGATGGCGGCCATCTTCATCTTCTGGTTCTCGCCCGCGTCATAGCCGGATTCGTCGCCCAGAACGATCACCGACATGACCCCCGCCAGCCCAAAGGCCGCGGCCACCGCGATCGAGCGCCGCGCAAGCTGGATATGCCGCCCCTTGAGCAGATACCAGGACGAGACCCCCAGCACGAAAACCGAGCCGCAGACATAGCCCGCGCTGGCGGTGTGAACGAATTTCGCCTGCGCCACCGGGTTCAGGGCGACATCGAAAAAGCTGGTCAGCTCCATCCGCATGGTAATGGGGTTGAACTGCGCGCCGACCGGGAACTGCATCCAGCCATTGGCGATCAGGATCCACAGCGCCGAGAAATTAGTGCCGATCGCCACCAGCCAGCCCACCATCAGATGCGCACGCTTGCTGAGCCGGTCCCAGCCAAAGAACCACAGGCCGACGAAGGTCGCCTCCATGAAGAAGGCCATCAGCCCCTCCATCGCCAGAGGCGCGCCGAAGATGTCGCCGACATAATGCGAATAATAGGCCCAGTTCATGCCGAACTGAAATTCCATGGTGATGCCGGTGGCGACGCCGATGGCAAAGTTGATGCCAAACAGCGCGCCCCAGAACTTGGTCATCTGCCGCCAGATCGGGCGGTCGGTCATGACATAGACCGTCTCCATGATGGCGACGATGACGGAAAGCCCCAACGTCAGGGGAACGAACAGAAAATGAAACATCGCGGTGGTTGCAAATTGCAGTCGCGACAGCTCGACAACACCTATTTCCATGAGCACCCCCAAACTTGCCCTGAAGTTCAGCCTAATCCAGCCTGATATGCAATGCAGCCCGCATCAGATCCGATGCCCGATGCGAGGCGAAAACCAGCGCAGACCCTTGGGATCGCTGGATGATCTCATCTATGACATGGCGTGCGGTAGCCTCGTCCAGCCCCTCGGTCGGCTCATCCAGAAGCAGAATCTGCGGCTTGCGCAGCAGCGCGCGGGCCAGCGCGACTCGCCGCATCTCGCCGCCCGAAAGGCCGGCGCCCGCATCGCCCAGACGCAGATCGAGGCCGCCGCGCAACTGGTCCAGCCGCATGGCGCGCAGGACCTCGCGCATGTCGTCGTCACTGGCGGCGGGGCTGGCCAGCGCCAGATTCTCGCGCAGGCTGCCCGCGATCAGCGCCACGCGCTGCGGCACAAGGACAAGGCCGGCGCGCAGTTCCGGCTCGGGCCAGTCGGAAATGGGGCGGCCTGCCAACGTGATGTCCTGCTCGGGCGCAGGCGGGATCAGCCCGGCAATCTGGCCCAGCAGCGTCGATTTGCCGGCACCGCTGGGGCCGGAAATGGCCAGCACCCCGCCCGCCGGAACCATCTGATCCGCGATGCGCAGCGGCAGGGCCGGGACGGCGGGGACCGGGGCCGGCATGGTCTGTTCCAGCATCGGCGCCACGCGATCTGCGGCGTCACGGATGCGGCCCCAATCGGCGACGGCGCGGCGCAGGGGGGCGGTCGCCTCGGCCAGCGCCATGGCGGCGAAAAAGCACATGGCGGCGATGGCGGGGCCAAACATTCCCAGCCGGATCCCGGTCGCGCCCAGCCCCAGCGCCCCGGCCATGGCGACGATGCGCGCCAGTTCCTGCGTCAGTGCGACGGCCCGCTCGACCGCATCAAGCCGGGCGGTCAGGCGGGCGGCCTCGGCCTCGGCCGCCATGGCGCGGGCGATCTGCGCCGGCAGGCGGCCATGTACCGCGAGATCGTCGCGCACTGCCACCAGGTCCAGCGCATGGCTGCGAAAATCGCGCTCGGCCCGCAGCGCCTGCCGCGCCAGACCGGTGGCGCGCCGCAAGCCCCAGCCGGCCGCCGCCAGCGCCGGCCCCAGATGCGCGCCGCAGATCCAGACCGCCATCTGCCAGCCCGCCAGCCACGCAATCAGCGCGAATGCCCCGGCAAATGCCAGCAGCGCTGCCAGTGCCGGCAGGACAATGCGCAAGGGCAGCCCGTCCAGCGCATCGGTATCGGCGACCACGCGCGCCAGCGCCGGGCCACGGCGCAGGCGCTGCTGCTCGGGCCATGGCAGCGCGGCAAGCCCCGCCAGCACCGCGCCACGCAGGCCGGCGACGGCGCGCAGTGTGGCGTCATGGCCCAGCATCCGTTCGGCGTAGCGCGCCCCGGTGCGGATCAGCGCCAGCCCCCGGACCGAAGCCGCCGGGCGGAACACGTCAAACATCACCCCCGCCGTCATCCCGGCGATGGCCGAGGCGGTGATGAACCAGCCCGACAGCGCCAGAAGGCCGCTGCCGGCCAGCAGCACCAGCGCCGCCAGCGCGGCGGCCCGGCCCATGCCGCCGCCTGCGGCCATGACCTGCCAGACCCGCCGCATCAGCCCGCCCCCGGCCGGTATTCGCGCCCGATCGCGGCGATCAGCGCCGGATCATGGCTGGCGACGATCAGCCCCGCACCCTTGCGATGCGCCGCCAGCAGCCCGCGCGTCACCTCGGCCGCCGTGACCGCGTCCAGATCGGCCGTCGGCTCATCGGCCAGAATCAGCCGCGGCGCGCCATGCAGCGCCCGGGCCAGCGTCAGCCGCCGCGCCTCGCCACCCGAGAGCCCCGCGCCACGCTCGCCCAGACGGCTCGCCAGCCCTTGGGGCAGCGCTGCGACCAGATGCGCGGCGGCGGCCATGTCCAGCGCCGGGGCCAGATCGCCCGACCGGCCCATGCGCAGATTGGTCTCGAGCGTGTCGTCGAGAAAATGCACCCCCTGCGGCATCCAGCCCAGACCGGCGCGCCATGCATCGGCATTGCCGTCGCCCAGCGACACCCCGTCCAGCCAGATCGCGCCGGCATCCGGTTGCTCGAGCCCCGCGATCAGCCGCAGCAGCGTCGATTTGCCGCCGCCGCTGGCGCCGGTGACGGCCAGCGCCGCGCCCGCGGGCAAATCCAGATCGGGGAAGGTGATGCCGCGGCAGACAAGCCCGCGCAGGCTCAGGCCGGTGCGAGGCACGGCCGGCGCCGGCCCGCCCTGCCCCGCAATCAGCGGCTGCGGAGCCTCGGCTTCGGCCAGCGCCTGCGCCGCGGCATCGGCCGAAGCGCGGTCATGCCACGCCGCCGCCAGATCGCGCAGCGGCTGAAAGAACTCGGGCGCGATCAGCAGCAGAAACAGCGCCTGTGCCGGCGAAAGCGGCGCGCCCCAGGTGCCGAAGCCGATCTCGCCCAGCAGGGAAAACCCGCAAAATACCGCCATCATGGCGATGCCCAGCGCGGCGAAAAGCTCAAGCACCGTCGAGGACAGGAAGGCGATGGCCAGCACCCGCATGCTGGTCCGGCGCATGGCCTCGGCCGCGCGCGCGAAATCGCGGCCCAGCGCCGCCGTGGCGCCCAGAAGCCGGATATCGGCCAGCGCGCCCGCCCGGTCGGCCAGAAGCGCGCCCATGCTTTCCATGTCCTGCAACTGCTCGCGGCTGGCGCGGCCGGCGGCGTGGCCGATCAGCGCCATGAAGACCGGGATCGCCGGCCCCGCGATCAGCAGGATGATCCCCGCCGCCCATGCGGTGAAAAACGCGCATACCAGAACCGCCGCCGGCAGCACCGCCACCCGCATCTGCGCCAGCACATAGCGCGCCGCATAGGGGCGGATCAGCGCCGCCTGATCCCCGGCCAGCGCGGCAAAGCCCCCCGCGCGCGGCAGTCGGGCCAGCCGGGAAACCCGCGCCAGCAGGCCACCCCGCAGCCGCGACAGCCCGGCCAGCGCAATGCGCTGCGCCTGCGCCTCGGCCAGATTGGCCAGCAGGGCGCGCAAGGCGCCAAAAAGCATGAAGCCGATCAGCGCCGGCACCGAAAGCCGCCCCTCGATCAGCCCGGCAAGGGCCAGCGCGGCAGCACCCGCCAGCGGCAGCCACAACAACCCCGCCGCCACCGACAGCACCGCCGCGCGCCGCAGATGCGGCCATTCCGTCGTGAGAGCCCGCCTTGCGGCGCCGGCCCCGCCTTCGGTCGCGGCTTCGGTCGCGGCATCACTCATGCGGCATCACTCATCCGGAAACTTCCCGTCCGTGGCGTATCGACGGCCCTTCAGGCCGCGGGACCCGGCACAAAACCCTGCGCCACCGACTTGCGTAGCACCAGTCGCGGCGCAAAGACCAGTTCGGCGATCGCGGCGGGATCACCCTGCCCGGCATCATCATCCTCCGCCGCCGCAGACAGCCAGGCCACGCTTTGCGCCGCCATGTCCTCGATCGGTTGCGAGAATGTGGTCAGCCCGTAGCTGTCCCAGCCGGCCTGCGCGATATTGTCATAGCCGATCAGCGACAGCTCGTCGGGCACACGGATGCCCAACTGCCAGCGCGCCGCATCCATGACCCCGCAGGCCAGAAGATCGGTGGTGCAGAAGATCCCGTCCGGCCGGTCCGCACGCGCCAGCAACGCCATGCCCAGATTCTGCCCGGTCTCATAGCCGGTGGGGCCAAAGCGTTCCTCGATCCAGTCGATGCCGGCCGCCTGCGCCGCCTCGCGAAAGCCGCGCTCGCGCTCAACGATGCTGGCGGTGCCGACGCCGGAACTGGCCAGACCCAGCCGCCGGCAGCCGGCCGCCTTCAGGATCGCCACCGCGCGCTGCCCGGCCTCGGCATCGTGAAGCCGCAGCCGCAGCGCGCCGGGGCGCTCGTCCTCGCGGTTGATCAGCACCAGCCGCATGCCATTGCGCATGCAGGTTTCCGCCAGCGAGCGCGCCGGCATCCCCGACAGAAAGATCGCCGCATCGGTGCGATAGCTGATCGCCTGACGCAGCGCCTGCTCGGCGCCGCCATCGCTGCGGTCGGTATTGATCAGCAGGGCGACCTTGCCCGCCTGTTGCAAGGCCTGCGTCAGCGCCGCCAGCAGCGCCGAGCGATAGGGCGTCGCCACATCCGAGG
>JAGPGI010000282.1 GCA_018056045.1 Paracoccus sp. (in: a-proteobacteria) | reverse complement strand
CGCCTGCTGAGCCGCAAGGCGCAAGATGAAAACCCGCAGGTGCTGGCCGTGCTGACCGAGACCCGCTCGGGCCGGGCCTTTACGCTGCTGGCGCAGGCGACCGGCATGCTGGGTCGCGGCGCCATGCCGGCCACGACCTGAGCTGGTCGGCTAAAGCGTCAGGCGCAGCACATGCGCCGGGCGCGACCATGGCCAGCCCAGCCGGTGCCGCGATTGCCGCGAAAACCCCATGGCCCGCCATGCCGCCAGCGCCTCGGGATTGCCGGCGGCAACCTCGGCCCGCAGCGCGTTATGGCCGCGGGCGCGGGCATGATCGGCGGCGGCCCTGACCAGCGCACGGGCGATCCCTTGCCGGCGCCAGCCCGGATGGATGGCGATGCCGTCGATGACCAGATCCTCGGTCTGCGGCCCGGCGCGATACAGCCCGGTGCTGAGATGGCAAAGCCGCCCCCGCGTCCCGCCCCAGACGGCGCGAAAGCTGTGCGGGTCAGTGGCCAGCAGCCCGCCCTGCGCATCGCGAAAGCCCGCAATGCCGATCAGCCGCCCCTGCGGCGACAGCGCCACCAGCGCGTGATCGGCCCTCAGCGCCGCCCGGACCAGCGCCATGCCGCGCCGGTGCCGCGCCGGCAGCGGCAGCAGTTGCGCGCCGAAATGGCGCCAATAGAGCGCGGCGGCGGCGGTGCGCAGCTCAACGGGCAGGCCGTGCTGGATGTGGATCTGGGGCAGGGGGCGGGGCATCGGTGGGCTCGGGCCTTCCTGATCCTTGGGTTCTTGTCACTCTGGGCGCTTTCGGCCTATCTGGCCCAAGCTTTCGCGACAAGACGAGTTCCTTTCACCATGCCCGCCACGGCCGATATTCCATCCGGGGACGATCTGACCCCGGCGCAGATCCGCGCGCTGAACCGTAGCCCGAGGCAGGCTTTCTGGCACGGGCTGGTGCAGTCGTTGCCCTTCATGCTGGTGCTGGTGCCCTTTGGCCTGCTGTTCGGCGTCGTTGCCGCCGAGGCCGGGCTGGGTCTGGTCGAGGTGCTGGGCTTTTCGACGCTGGTCCTTGCCGGGGCGTCGCAATTCACGGCGGTGCAGCTGCTGACCGACAATGCGCCGGTGCTGGTCATCATCGTCACCGCCATCGCGGTCAATCTGCGCATGGCGATGTATTCGGCCAGCATGGTGCCGTGGCTGGGCGGCGCGACGCCGGGGCAAAAGCGGCTGATCGCCTATCTGCTGATCGACCAGACCTTTGCCCTGTCCGTGCAGCATTACGAAAAGCACCCGCGGCTGAGCATCCCGCAGCGCGTCGGCTATTTTGTGGGCGCTTCGGTCGCCTGCTGCGTGCCATGGGTGGTGGCCAGCGGGCTCGGGCATGTGCTGGGCCGCGCCATCCCCGAGGGGCTGGCGCTGGATTTCGCCCTGCCGATCACGTTTCTGGCGATGATCGGGCCGATGCTGCGCACGCCCGCGCATATCGCGGCGGCGCTGGTGGCGATCGTCGCCTCGCTGGTCTTTGCCTTCCTGCCCTCGGGGCTGGGGCTCTTCGTGGCGGCGCCGCTGGCGATGGCGACCGGGGCATGGGTCGAGCTGCTGATGGAGCGCAGGCAGGGGGCGCGGGCATGAGCGGATATTCGGACCTGACGATCTGGGCGATCATCCTGCTGTCGGGCCTTGGCACCTATGGTCTGCGCTGGTCGTTTCTGGGCGCCTTCGGCAATCGCCCGATGCCGGTCTGGGCGCAGCGCCTGCTGCGCTATACGGCGGTGGCGGTGCTGCCGGCGATTGCCGCGCCGCTGGTCGCATGGCCCGCCGCGACGGGCGGGACGCCCGATCCGGCGCGGCTGATCGCAGCGGTGGTCACGATGGGGGTGGGGTTGGTCACGCGCAATGTGCTGGCGGCCATCCTGACCGGGATGGCCGCACTGTATCTTGGGCTTTACCTGATCGGCTGAAGCTGGCCGCCGGTATAGCCGGCGACCACGCCATCCTTTTGGCGCAGCAGGACGTTGTGGTTGTTGGCCGGGTCGCCATCCTGATGCTTGCGCGAGGTGACGCCCGGCAGGGTCACGAACCATTGGCGCAGCTTCAGCGGCGAAAAGCCCGAGGGCGCGCCTTCAAAGCCCGGAATCCGGCGCAGCACCTGCCCGGTCGAGACGGCGCAGTAGCTTTTGTTGGTGGCGCCCTGCGCCTGCGCGGCGCGGATCGCGGCATCGGCCACCTCGCGCGAGACCAGCTTGGTGTCCTCGGCCACCCAATAGGTCTGGCGGGCGTGGTAGTCGATGTAGAAATTCTTGAAATTCGGCGTGATCCCGTAAAGCACGTCATGGCGCTCGGGGATCGCGGGATGGTTCCAGCTGCCGGCCGGGTCAAAGATGACCCGCTGGCTGCCATTGATCATCAGCGCCGAATGCGCGCCTTCGCCCTTGGGAATGCCGATGACGGTCAAGAGCGTGATCGAGGGCGGCTCGTCCGAGACATAGGCCGCCCGGCGCACCGATTCGTCGCTGGCCCAGATATTGTCAGCGCCGCAGGCCGCAAGGGCCATGGGCAGCGCCAGCGCAAGAAACGCGCGCCTTTGCATCGTGAAATCTCCGACCGTCAGGATCAGCTGTTCGACAGCGCCATGAAAACCAGCACCGCGATCGACAGGCAGCTCACCCAGATCGAGGCCTTGACGAAGCCGGCGAATGTCGCCTGCTGCGCGCGGATGTCCATTTCCCCGTGCTTGTGTTCGGAAGTTTCGTGATGCGAAGCCATGGTCTTGTCCTGAACTGCGATGCGTTCTGGCAGGGATAACCTAAGGCCGGGCCTGTGTCACGCCCCCCAAAGTGCTGCGCCCTCCGGGGTTTTGCCGGCCGGCCACACCCGGCCGGTCGCCCGCAGATGGTTGATATGGCCGACCGCCTCGGCCAGCGCGAGGCCGAATTCCGCCTTGCCGATATGGCGGCGATACAGCACCTCGAAACAGCCGACCGCGCTGCGGGGACTGTCGCGCAGGGCAGCAAGGATGCGCTCGAGCGCGGCGCCTTGATTGGTCTCAAGCTGGCGCAACCGGGTCGGCAGGCCGCGATAGGGCAGCTTGTGGCCGGGCAGGACCAGTTGTTCGGGACGGGCGAATTCCGCCAGACGCCGGCAGCTTTCCAGCCAGTCGCCGACCGTATCGGCACCCGGCTCGGTCGGATAGACGCCCAGATTGGGCGAGATCGTGGCCAGCATCTGGTCGCCGCCGATCACCAGATCGTCGTCCAGGGACCACAGCGTCACATGTTCGGGTGCATGGCCATGGCCCATCCGCACCCGCCAGCGCCGTTCGCCAAAGGCGATGTCCTGCCCCTCTTGCAGGCGGACATAGCCGGGGGGCAGGGGGGCGCAGACATCCGATGCGTTGAAGGGCCGCTCATGGCTGCGTTCCTCGATCATTTCGGGGGGCATGCCGGCGGCCCGCCAGAAGGCCAGCGCCTGCGGGGTCGGGCGTTCCTGCACATCGAGCGCCCCCATCCGCGCCATCAGCCACGCAGTGCGCGAGGTCCAAAGCTCTGCGCCCCGGTCCTGAAACCAGCCGGCCAGCCCGATATGGTCGATATGGTGATGGGTGGCGATCAGCCGCGTGACCGGCGCACCCGCCAGCGGACCGGCAAGGATACCTTCCCACAGCGCCCGCCCGCGCCTTGTATCAAGGCCGGTATCGACGACCGTCCAGCCATCCCTGTCGCGCAGGGCATAGACATTGACCGCATCGGGCTTGAAGGGCAGGGGCATCTGCAGCCACAGCACGCCCGGGGCGATTTCAAGCGCCTCGCCCTCGGGCGGAGGGGTATGGGTGTGGCTGCGGATCACCCGGCCATCTGGCCCGCGAAAACCGCGTCATCCAGCGCCTCGAGATCGGCAAGCCCGGCGCGGGCCGCCGCCAGATCGCCGGCGTAATGCGGCAGGATCCGGGTGATATAGACCCGCGCCAGCGCCGCATTGCCGCCCCGCATCGCCGCCAGCGCGTGATAGGCCGCGCCCAGCACCCGGGCAAAGGCCGAAAGATAGGGCACCGCGCCCGAGAAACGCTCGGGCAGGTCGCGTTCAAGCAGTTCCAGCGTGGCCTCGCGCAGGGTCTCGGCGGCCTGCCAGACCTGATGGGCCAGCTCGGGCTCGGACGCCTGCGCGGCCTTGGCGCCGTCCAGGATCTCGTCCAGCAGGGTCATGGCGGCGGTGCCGCCATCGGCCAGCTTGCGCCCGACCAGATCCATGGCCTGAATGCCGTTCGTGCCCTCATAGATCGCGGTGATGCGCACGTCGCGCAGATACTGGGCGGCGCCGGTTTCCTCGATATAGCCCATGCGGCCATGGATCTGCACGGCGGTGTCGGCGACGCGGGTGCCGACATAGGTGCCGTAGGCATCGGCGAGCG
>JAGPGI010000281.1 GCA_018056045.1 Paracoccus sp. (in: a-proteobacteria) | reverse complement strand
GCATGGGGCAGGGGGCTCGACAGCGTGCCGGTGCTGAACCGTTTGCCCGGCGGCGGCTGGCTGGCCGTGGATGCCCGCGCCAAGCTGGCCCGCAGCGAAGAGGGCGAGCCCGACCGCACCCCCGACGCCAATGGCCGCTGGAGCAGCCGGCAGGTCTATCTGACCCCCAAGACCACGATCAAGGCCGAGGTGACGCTGGGTTGGAAGGCCCGCCCTTCGCTGATGGTCATCAACCAGTTGCGGCTGGAGGATCGCGACGATCTGGGCTTCTCCGCCAAGCTTGCGACCTCGGTGGTGCGCGATCTGACCGGCCCGGCCAAGATCGAACTCGGCGTGATCATGCCCCTGGCGGGCGAGGGCGAGCCGGCGCTGAAAATCGGTACCTGGATCCAGTTCTGACCGTCCTTGGCCCATGGCGGACCGCCCGAGAATTTGCATTGACAGCATCGGCGCGGTGCCATTCCTTCGCCACACCCATGCACGCCGGAGCCATGCGATGAAACCCCTGTCCTCAAGCTATGTGAAACCTTCGGCGACGGTGTTCGATAGTGCGATCAACAACTGGGGGCGTGTCCCGGTCGGCAAGCCGCGCGCCTATCCGCGCGCCGACGATCCGCGCGTGGTGGATGGCATGATCTTTCCGAACCTCTTGCCGCGCTTTACCCTGAAACCGGGCGAGGCCGTCTTTACCATCGGCTCGTGCTTCGCGCGCGAGATCGAACGGCATCTGGACGATCGACCTGCCGACAATGCGCATCGCGCTGGGGCCCGAGCTGGTTCAGGGCGCGCCGAACAGCATTCTCAACGAATATAACGCCGCCTCGATGTCGCAGCGCATCGCCTGGGCGATCTCGGGGCGCGACACCACGGCCATGACCAGCCTGACGAGCAGGGTCGAGGGCGGCTCGGTAGATCTGCTGCTTTCGAAGGGCGAGCCGGTTGGCGAGGACAAGATCCTTGAGATCCGCGGCATGATCGACAAGGTCTATACGGCCCTGCCGGTCGCGGATTGCGTCATCCTGACACTGGGGATGACCGAGGCCTGGTATGACAATGAAACCGGCGTCTATCTGAACCGCCTGCCTAATCTGCGTGAGGTTCTGGCCCAGCCGCAGCGGTTCAGTTTCGTGAACATGACGCCGCAAAGCTGCCACCAATACATGGCCGAGGGCATTCAGGAACTGTTGGGGCGGGGGGTCACCAAGATCCTGCTGACGGTGTCGCCGGTGCCGCTGGCCGCAACCTTTGAAAAGCGCGACTGCTTTGTCGCCAACGGCTATTCCAAGGCGACGCTGCGGGTCGCGGCCGAGATGCTGACCCGCGACTTTCCGCAGGTGGATTACTTCCCCAGCTACGAGATGGTGATGTCGGGCGGGATGAATGCCTATCTGCCCGATCACCAGCACGCGCGCCCCGAGGTGGTGGCCCAGATCATGGGTCATCTGGTGCGCAATTACATCGAAAGATAGGCGCGGGCGGGGCGGCCCCGCGCCGCTTGCCCTGCGAAACGGAATGCTGTAAGCCCCGCCAGTGCCTTTCGGGGCGCCGACTCAACAACCAAGAAATGCCGTGTCCGCCCTCTTTCGCTTCATGGGGCGCTTCCGGCTTAAGGAGAAGCGAAATGAAACTGCATGAACTTCGCGACAACGAAGGTGCCAGCCGCAAGAAAAAGCGCGTTGCGCGTGGTCCCGGCTCGGGCAAGGGCAAGACCGCCGGCCGTGGTATCAAGGGCCAGACCTCGCGCTCGGGCGTTGCGCTGAACGGTTACGAAGGCGGCCAGATGCCGCTGTATCGCCGCCTGCCCAAGCGCGGCTTCAGCAAGCCGAATCGCCTGGAATTCGCGGTCGTGAACCTGGGCCAGCTGCAGGCCTTTGTCGACGCGGGCAAACTGGACGCGAAAGCCGCCGTGACCGAGGACGCGCTGGTTGCTGCCGGGGTCATCCGCCGCAAGCTGGACGGTGTCCGCGTGCTGGCCAAGGGTGAACTGAAGGCCAAGCTGGATCTGACCGTGGCCGGTGCGTCGAAGACCGCCGTTGAGGCCATCGAGAAAGCCGGCGGCAAGATCACCCTGACCCGCCCGGTCAAAGAAGAAGCTGCGGCCGAATAAGCTGTTGAAGGGCGCGCCTGCGCCCAATACATAGCTTTCCAAGTTTTCCAGGCGCCGCGGGATCGGGAAACGATCCGGCGGCGCTGCCATGAAGGGGCAGAAGAATGGCGTCAGCCGCAGAACAGATGGCCGCGAACCTTTCCTGGGGGGCGCTTGGCAAGGCGACCGAGCTTCGCCAGCGGATCTGGTTCACCCTCGGACTTCTTATCATCTATCGTCTTGGCACCTATATCCCGGTGCCCGGCATCGACGGCGGCGCGCTGCGCAACTTCATGGAACAGGCGCAGGCCGGCATCGGCGGCATCCTGTCCATGTTCACCGGCGGCGCGCTGGGGCGGATGGGGATCTTTGCGCTGGGGATCATGCCCTATATCAGCGCCTCGATCATCGTCCAGCTGCTGGCCTCGATGGTGCCGGCGCTGGAGCAGATGAAGAAAGAGGGCGAGCAGGGCCGCAAGAAGATCAACCAATATACCCGCTATGCCACCGTGGCGCTGGCGCTGTTTCAGGCCTGGGGCCTGGCCGTCAGCCTCGAGGCGGGCAATCTGGCCCATGATCCGGGCCTGTTCTTCCGCGCCACCGTGGTGATCACGCTGGTCGGCGGCACCATGTTCCTGATGTGGCTGGGCGAGCAGATCACCGCCCGCGGCATCGGCAACGGTATCTCGCTGATCATCTTCGTCGGCATCGTGGCCGAGATCCCGACCCATATCGCGCAATTCCTCGCACAGGGCGCCTCCAGCGGCTCGACGCTGGTGACGCTGGGCATCGTGGTCATGGTGGTCGCGGTCATCGCCTTCGTGGTGTTCATGGAGCGCGCGCTGCGCAAGATCCACATCCAGTATCCGCGCCGTCAGGTGGGGATGAAGATCTATGACGGCCAGTCCTCGCACCTGCCGATCAAGGTCAACCCGGCCGGCGTCATTCCGGCGATCTTTGCCAGCTCGCTTTTGCTGCTGCCGGTCACGATCTCGACCTTCTCGGGCAACCAGACCGGGCCGATCATGTCGACGATCCTGGCCTATTTCGGCCCCGGCCAGCCGCTTTACCTGCTGTTCTTCACGGCGATGATCGTCTTCTTCGCCTATTTCTACACCTTCAACGTCAGCTTCAAACCCGATGACGTGGCCGAGAACCTGAAAAATCAGGGTGGATTCATCCCCGGCATCCGTCCCGGCAAGAAGACCGAGGATTACCTGACCTATGTGGTGAACCGGGTGCTGGTCATCGGCTCTGCCTATCTGGCCGCCGTCTGCCTTCTGCCCGAGGTGATCCGCCATCAGCTGGCGATCCCCTTCTACTTTGGCGGCACCTCGGTGCTGATCGTGGTCAGCGTCGTCATGGACACGATCAATCAGGTGCAAAGCCACTTGCTTGCGCATCAATACGAAGGTTTGATCGAGAAATCACAACTGCGTGGCAAGCGCGGCAAGCCCGGCGCGGCCAAGCCGAAAAAAGCGCCCGCGCGTCGCTGAGGGAACCCCACCGGAAGGGTAGGAGAGGGACGACAATGACGATCGATATCATTCTGCTGGGACCTCCGGGGGCGGGCAAAGGCACCCAGGCCCGCCGCCTGATCGAAGAGCGGGGTCTGGTCCAGCTCTCGACCGGGGACATGCTGCGCGAGGCCAAGTCCAGCGGAACCGAGATGGGCAGGCGCGTCGCCGAGGTCATGGACCGGGGCGAGCTTGTCACCGATGAGATCGTCATCGGCCTCATCCGCGAAAAGCTGGCCCAGGGCGGCAAGGGCTTTATCTTTGACGGCTTTCCGCGCACGCTGGCCCAGGCCGACGCGCTCGAGGCGCTGATGGCCGAGATGGGCCAGCATGTCGATGCGGTGGTCGAGATGCGCGTCGATGACGAGGCGCTGGTCGCCCGCATCTCGGGCCGCTTTACCTGCGGCAATTGCGGCGAGGTCTATCACGACGTGACCAAGCCGACCAAGGTGCCGGGCGTCTGCGATGTCTGCGGCTCGACCGACCTGCGCCGCCGCGCCGATGACAATGCCGAAAGCCTCAAGACCCGGCTGATGGAATATTACAAGAAAACCTCGCCCCTGATCGGCTATTACTATGCCAAGGGCAACCTGAGCCCGGTCGACGGCCTTGCCGATATCGACGTGGTCGCGGGTGAGGTGGCGGCAGTTCTGGACCGGATTCCGGGGCAGGGTTGACGTTCGGCGGCGAATCCCTTAATCCGCCTCATCTCGCAAGAGAATCGCCTCTCAGGCCCGAAGGCACGGCTTTCGGGTCTTTGGTTGTGAAAAAAGGTTCCGGTGCTACGGAACCGCAA
>JAGPGI010000280.1 GCA_018056045.1 Paracoccus sp. (in: a-proteobacteria) | reverse complement strand
CCCCTATGGTAAGGGTTGCGCAAATTGCATAGCTGATGCCGCAAGAAAGCAATATCATGGACTGGGACAAGCTAAGAATATTTCACGCCGTTGCGGATGCCGGCAGCCTGACCCATGCCGGCGACGTGCTGCATCTTTCGCAATCGGCGGTCAGCCGCCAGATCCGCGCGCTTGAGGATTCGCTGGGCACGACGCTGTTTCACCGCCATGCGCGGGGGTTGATTCTGACCGAGCAGGGCGAGTTGCTGTTCGAGGCGACCTCGTCCATGGTGCGCAAGCTCGACACCACCTCGGCCCGCATCCGCGACAGCGAGGAAAACGTCTTTGGCGAGCTGAAGGTGACGACCACCGCCGGCTTTGGCTCGATGTGGCTGGTGCCGCGTCTGGCCAAGCTTTACGAACGCTATCCCGACCTGAAGATCGACCTGATGCTCGAGGAGCGCGTCCTGGATCTGCCCATGCGCGAGGCAGATGTCGCCATCCGCATGAAGGAGCCCAGCCAGCAGGACCTGATCCGGCGGCGGCTTCTGAACATCCGCATGCGACTTTATGCAACGCCGGAATACCTGGAAAAGGCCGGAACGCCGGTGGCCTTTGACGACATGGCAGCGCATCGGCTGATCTGCCAGAACCCGCAGACCCCGCAGGTCAGCTCGGGCGCGGTGCTGTCTCAGGCACTGCTGGCGCTGAACATGACCTCGACGCTGATGGTGAACAACTATTTCGGCGTGCTGCAGGGGGTGCTGAACCATGTCGGCATCGGCGTGCTGCCCGATTACCTGACCGCCGATTTTCCCAATCTGGTCCGTGTCCTGCCCGATATCGAGTCAGGCGAGGTGCCGGTCTTTCTGGCCTTCCCCGAGGAGCTGCGCACCTCGCGGCGCGTCACCGCCTTCCGCGATTTCGTGCTTGAGGAAATCCAGTCGATCCGCAAGCATCAGACCGAGGACGAGCCGGCGCCGCAATCCACCTGATGCCGCCTTGCAGGGCACAGGCGCGACCATTCTGCAACAGATATTCGCATAATGCATATCGGCCATGCCGGGGAATGCGCAGTTCAGCCTTGAACCGTTCGTAAACTGCACATATCTGGGTCAGCGAAGGGGATGATTTGAGGAAACTCTCATCACTTTCAACCTCCCTGTTGGACTTGAGCCGGGCTTCGTGCCCGGCTTTTTTTTGCCTCTCGCAGGGCACGGATTTTTCAGGATTTTTTCCTCGGAACACCACGGCGCGGGAATTGTTGCGCCGGCAGAATTCGTCCAATATCATAGCACGATGATCGAAAATGACGATATCGACAGCCGAATCGGCGCCCGCATCCGCACCGAACGCGAAAGCCGGGGCTGGTCGCTGACCGACCTTGCCGGCAGGGCCTCGGTCTCGCGCGCAATGATCCACCGGGTCGAGCGGGGCGACAGCAGCCCCACCGCCACCCTGCTGGCGAAACTCTCGGGGGCCTTCGGGCTGAGCATGTCGACGCTGCTGGCGCGGGCCGAAACCGGACAGGGACGGCTGCTGCGCCACGACGAACAGCCGCTCTGGACCGATCCCGAAACCGGCTATCTGCGCCGCCATGTCTCGCCCCGATCCGAGTTACCGCTGGATCTGGTGCAGGTGACCCTGCCCGCCGGAAAGGCGGTGCCGATGCCTGCCGCGGCCTATGCATTCCTGCGCCAGATCATCTGGGTGCTCAGCGGCGATCTGGTCCTGATCGAGGGCGCGACACGCCACGCGCTTGCCAGCGGCGACTGCCTTGAGCTTGGCCCGCCCATGGACTGCGTCTTCCGAAACGACAGCTCCAGCCCCTGCGTCTATGTCGTCGCGGTCCTGCGCAACATCTGAGACGGCGCCCCGGACCACGGCGCACGATTGAAATCTGTCCAATATAGTAGATAAATGCGAGCCGTAAATCACCGCCCCGAGGATGCCCTGGAAATCCGTGACGCCCAGCCCGCCGATGCCGACGCGATCGCCGCGATCTATAACGACGTCGTCGCGCATACGACCGCCATCTGGAACGACCATCAGGTGGACGGTGAAAACCGCCGGGAATGGATCGTCGGCCGGCAGCGCGCCGGCTATCCGGTGCTGGTCGCGACCAAGGATGACGGGGTCGTTCTGGGCTACGCCTCGTTCGGGGACTGGCGCGCCGCCGACGGCTATCGCCACACGGTCGAGCTTTCGGTTCATGTCCGCGCCGACCAGCGCGGCGCCGGCCTTGGCCGCGCGCTGCTGATGGCACTGATCGCGCGGGCGCGGGCCTCGGGCAAGCATGTCATGGTCGCGGCGATCGAGGCCGGGAATGTCGGCTCGATCCGCCTGCATGAAAAGCTCGGCTTCCAGCAGGTCGGCCTGATGCCCGGGGTCGGGACGAAATTCGGCAGATGGCTGGATCTGGCCTTTCTGCAACTGGTGCTGGACCGGCGCGCCAGCCCCGATGACAGCGCAGGTTGACCGCCGGCACTGCATTTTCACGCAAGCGGATCGCCGCCCCTTTCCTAACCGGCCGCCGCCGCTTAAAAGGCCGCAAATACCGGGGAAAGGGGCCAGCATGACCGAACCACAGATCACCGAGGACCTGATCGCCTCGCACGGACTGAAACCCGACGAATATCAGCGCATCCTCGAGATCATCGGCCGCGCGCCGACATTCACCGAGCTGGGCATCTTCTCGGCCATGTGGAACGAGCATTGCTCCTACAAGTCGTCCAAGAAATGGCTGCGCACCCTGCCCACCACCGGCCCGCAGGTGATCTGCGGCCCCGGCGAGAATGCGGGCGTTGTCGATATCGGCGACGGTCAGGCCGTGGTCTTCAAGATGGAAAGCCACAACCACCCCAGCTATATCGAGCCCCATCAGGGCGCCGCGACCGGCGTCGGCGGCATCCTGCGCGACGTCTTCACCATGGGCGCGCGCCCTATCGCCGCCATGGACGCGCTGAGCTTTGGCCGCCCCGAACACGCCAAGACCACGCATCTGGTCAAGGGCGTGGTCGAGGGGATCGGCGCCTATGGCAATGCCTTCGGCGTCCCCAATGTCGGCGGCGAGGTGCGCTTTCATCGCAGCTATGACGGCAACTGTCTGGTGAACGCCTTTGCGGCGGGGCTGGCTGACGCCGACAAGATCTTCTACTCGGCCGCCTCGGGCGTCGGCATGCCGGTCGTCTATCTGGGCGCCAAGACCGGCCGCGACGGCGTCGGCGGCGCCACCATGGCCTCGGCCGAATTCGACGATACCATCGAGGAAAAGCGCCCCACCGTGCAGGTCGGCGACCCCTTTACCGAAAAATGCCTGCTGGAAGCCTGCCTTGAGCTGATGAAGACCGACAGCGTGATTTCCATTCAGGACATGGGCGCGGCGGGTCTGACCTGTTCGGCGGTGGAAATGGGCGACAAGGGCGGCCTGGGCATCCGGCTGGTGCTGGACCATGTGCCGCAGCGCGAGACCGCCATGACCGCCTATGAAATGATGCTGTCGGAATCCCAGGAGCGGATGCTCATGGTCCTCAAGCCCGAAAAAGAGGCAGAGGCGCGGGCGATCTTTGAAAAATGGGATCTGGATTTCGCCATCGTCGGCGAAACCATCGCCGAGGATCGCTTCCTGATCATCCACGGCAATGAGGTCAAGGCCGACCTGCCGCTGTCGAAACTCAGCTCCAGCGCGCCGGAATACGACCGGCCTTGGGTGGAAACGCCCGCGGCCGAGGCCATGCCCGCCCTGCCCGCCATCACCCCCATCGCGGCGCTGAAATCGCTGATCGGCTCGCCCTCCTATGCCCACAAAGGCTGGGTCTGGGAGCAATATGACACGCAGGTCGGCGCTGATACCATCCGCCGCCCCGGCCTTGGCGCCGGCGTCGTGCGCGTTCATGGCACCGACAAGGCGCTGGCCTTTACCAGCGACGTGACGCCCCGCTATGTGCGCGCCAACCCCTATGAGGGTGGCAAGCAGGCCGTGGCCGAGGCTTACCGCAACCTGACCGCCTGCGGCGCTCTGCCCCTTGCCACGACCGACAACCTGAATTTCGGCAATCCTGAAAAGCCCGAGATCATGGGCCAGCTCGTCGGCGCCATCAAAGGCATCGGCGAGGCCTGCGCGGCGCTGGATTTCCCGATCGTGTCCGGCAACGTCTCGCTTTACAATGAAACCGACGGCAAGGGTATCCTGCCCACGCCGACCATCGGCGGCGTCGGCCTGATCGCGCATCTGGACGAGCTGATCGCGGGCCTGCCCCAAGACGGCGATATCGCCATCGTCATCGGCGAGACCCTGGGCCATCTGGGTCAGTCGGCACTGGCCGCCGAGGCCTTTGGCATCGAGGCGGGCGACGCCCCCCATGTCGATCTGGCCGCCGAGCGCCGCAATGGCGAATTCCTGCGCGCGCATCGCAAGCTGC
>JAGPGI010000279.1:1326-4413 GCA_018056045.1 Paracoccus sp. (in: a-proteobacteria) | reverse complement strand
AGCGCCAGACCGGCGCGCGCGGGCGCAGATAGCAATGGCTGACGAAATCCAGCGCGCCGACCTGCGCGCCAAGCGTTTCAGCCTCGGCGTCCTCGACATCCCAGACGCTCATGCCATTGGCGGTCATGCCCAGCGCGTAATGGTTGGGGGCGACGGCGATGCGGCGGATGATTCCCAGATCCAGAAGCGCGGTCAGGCGATAGATCACCTCGGCCTCGCTGAGGCCAAGCTGGCTGGCGATCTGCGCATAGGGTGCCTCGACCAGCGGCAGGCCGGCCTGCGTGGCGGCGATCAGGCGGCGGTCAATGGGGTCCAGATCGTTCATGCCTGCACCCGAAAGCCGATGAAGAATTCCTGAAGCTTGGGGAATTGCCAGACGGTCAGTCCGGTCTCGGCCTCGATCCGGGCGGCGGTTTCCGCGATCCCTTCGGGCGTGGGGGTGGCCAGGACGAACCACATGTTCAACTCGTGGTCGCGGGCATAGTTATGGGCAACCTCGGGATGGGCATTCACCAAAGCCGCGATGCGGTCGAAATCCGCATCCGGCGCGGTCAGCGCGCAAAGGCAGAAGTCGCCGCCCATCGCGGCCGCGTCGAAAAACGGACCGAAACGGGTGATGGCGCCGATTTCGCGCAGGCGGGAAAGCCGTTCGATCAGTTGCGCGCCGGTCAGGCCAAGGGGCGCACCCGCATCGTCAAAGGGATGCGGCGTCAGGGGGAATCCCTCTTGCAGGCTGTTGAGGATGGCGCGGTCGGTGGTGTCCAGCGCATCCGCGGGCAGGGTCTGGCGGCCGGGTCTGTCGAGGTTGGGGCGGGTCATGCGGCGGCCTCGGTGATGGTGGCGCCGCGCTGGCGAAAGCAGCGGGTCGAGAACAGGATGCGGTGATCGACCCCCGCCAGTTCCGGCAGGGCGCGGGCCTGATCCAGCACCGCCATCGCCTCGGGGCGGGATCGGGCGTGGATCATGCAAAACAGCGGCCAGTCCCAGACCCCTGGCACGGTGCGGCGCTGATAGCACAGGGTAACGCCGGGAATAGCCGACAGTGCCACGCCGGCCGCAGGGATCGCCACATCGGGCAATTGCCAGACCACCATGGCGTTTTCGCGCCAGCCAAGGGCGCGGTGCTTGACGATGACGCCCACGCGGGTCAGCAGGCGCGCCCGCGCCAGCGTGTCGATCCGCTCGATGATCCCGGCTTCGGGCATGTGCAGGCTGCGGGCCAGCGCGGCAAAGGGGCGCGGCTCCAGCGACAGGCCGGTGGAAAGGGCCTGCATCAGCGCCGCGTCGCCCGGACGAAGGACCGACAGATCCGCGGGCCGGTCCAGCGCCATGCTGCGGCGCGGGCCATCCAGCGGAAAGCCAAGGTCGATGTTGAAGGCCCGCACCAAGGGCAGCGACAGCACGGTCAGGCCGGTCGCGGCCTCGATCCGGGCAAGGCTTGCGGCCAGCTTGCGCGCATCGGGGGCGGTGGCGACGAACCACAGGTTCCAGTCGCCCTCGCGCAGATAGGAATGGTTGACGCCCGGCTCATCGCTGACCAGCGCCGCGACCTCGTCGATGCGGGCGGGCGGCACCTGCAACGCGGCCAGCGTCGAGGCTCCCGCCGTATTCGGCCGGCAGGTCGCGCCGACGCGGGCGATACGGCCGCCATCCTGTAACCGGCGCAGGCGGGCGATCACCTCGGCCTCATGCGTGCCAAGGCGGGCGGCGATGCTGGCAAAGGGCTGCGGCACCAGCGGCAGGTCGCGCTGGAAGTCGTTCAAAAGGCGCAGGTCCAGATCGTCATCCAGCATGATCACAGCCCCGTCTGATGCGCGCGGTCGGTGAAAAATATCCCCGAGGGCGCCCTGGCCGGAATCTCGGCCAGAACCTCGTGGCTGCGGGCGTCGCGGATTTCCACGCGGTTCTCGTCGCGGACGGACAGCCAGACCTCGCGGCCGCGGGGGGCGAATTCCATGTGCAACACGCCCTTGCCGGGGGTGATGGTGTCGGTGACCTGATGGGTCATCACGTCGATGATCTGCACCTTGTCATTGCCCGGCGGGGCGAAATTCACCCAGATCTCGCGCTTGTCGGGGCGGGCGACGGCAAAGACCGGCTGGCCGGCCAGATCGGTGCGGGCGATTTCAGAGAGGTTCGCGGCATCGACCCACAAAAGCTGGTGCAGACCCACGGCGGGCAGCGCGAAGACGCCATCCGCCAGCGTCCAGCCCTGCAGATGCGGCATCTTGTAGACCGGCAGGTCGGGCTGGTCCTTGCCGTAATCGGGCAGGAAGCGCGTGACCTTGGGCGGATCCTGCCACAGGTCCACCGCCGTCAGCCCCTTTTCGCCGAAAAGTCCCACGATATAGGTGCGCCCGTCCCCGGTCAGCAGCGCGTCATAGGGATTGGCGCCGATGCCCTGCAGCTTTGTGATCACAGGCTTTGCCGGATCGGCGGAATGGTCCAGCACCCAGACCTCGCCCGTGTCCCAGGTGGCGACGACAAAGCGGCTGCCCGGCACATCGGCGATGCCCACGGTCTTTGAGCCCATGGGCACATCGGCGACCAGATCCAGCGTTTCGGCGTCAAAGACCTTGACCCCGCCGGGCTCATAGTTCGAGACGGCGACCAGCTTGCCGTCGTCGGAAATCGCGCCGCCGATGGAATTGCCGCCCTGCACCACGCGCTTGACGACGGTGCGGGTCAGGATGTCCACCTTGGTCAGCCCGCCGTCGCGGCCAAAGACATAGGCGAAACGTTCGTCGGGCGAATAGACGAGGCTGGCATGGGACAGATCGCCCAGACCCTCGATCCGACCGATGGCGGCGCGCTCGCTGCGGTCCACGACCAGAAGCGCGCCGGCCTCGCGTTCCACGATCAGGCCAAGATCGCCGGTGCCGCGCAGATCGTCGGCCAGCGCGGCAGGCGCAGTCAGGGTGGGCGCGGTCAGGGTCAGCAGGGCAAGGGCGAGGGGCTTGAGCATCACGGCTCCTGTGTCAGAAGGTAATCGGCGATCCAGCGTGCCTCGTCCTCGGACAAGAGCGGGCGCCAGCCGGGCATGGCGGTGCCGGGCATGCCGTCAAGGATGATGGTGCTCAGGTCGTC
>JAGPGI010000279.1:0-1226 GCA_018056045.1 Paracoccus sp. (in: a-proteobacteria) | reverse complement strand
AGCATCACGGCTCCTGTGTCAGAAGGTAATCGGCGATCCAGCGTGCCTCGTCCTCGGACAAGAGCGGGCGCCAGCCGGGCATGGCGGTGCCGGGCATGCCGTCAAGGATGATGGTGCTCAGGTCGTCGGGGTCGCGCCCGGCCAGCGCGGCGGGGGTGATGGCGCGGCCAAGCCCGCCGGTCATCCGCAGCCCGTGGCACGAGCCGCAATCCTGCTTGACCATATGGCGCAGCTCGTCGGCCCGGTCGGGCGTGACCGTGCCGGCGCTGGCTGGCAGCGCAAGCGCCACCAGCAGCAAGGCGGCCAGCCTAGCCATGCGAGAACAGCTTGTGGAGCGGCGCAGGCTCTGCCGTGGGCAGGCGCAGCACCTCCTCCTCGGCCAGTGCGGCGACACGGCCGATCAGGAACAGGACCGGCGCGGGCATCGGATTGTCGCGCAACGCCTCGGCAATGCCCGAAAGGTCGGATTGCAGGCGGCGCTCGCGCGGGGTGGTGGCCTGCGAAACCGCCATCACCGGCAGGTCGGCGGGCATGCCATGGGCGATCAGCTCGGCCGAGATCTGCACCATGTTCGCGGCCCCCATATAGACCGCCAGCGTCGTGTCGGGATCCGCCAGCGAGGCCCAGTCCAGGTCAAGCTCGGCGTCCCGCGCCCGGTGGCCGGTCACATAGCGCAGGCCCGTGGCCATACCGCGATGGGTCAGCGGCAACCGCAACGATGCGGCGGCCCCCTGCGCGGCGGTGATGCCGGGCACATAGTCACAGGCAATACCGGCAGCGATCAGGGCGTCATATTCCTCGCCGCCGCGGCCGAAAATGGTCGGGTCGCCCCCCTTGAGACGGGCGACGGTCAGGCCGGCGCGGCCCAGATCGACCAGAATTTCATTGATGCGATCCTGCGGGACCGGATGGAAACCCGCGGCCTTGCCCACGGCGATGCGCCGGATATGGGCGGGAACAAGGGCCATGATCTCGTCCGAGACCAGCCGGTCATGGACCACGACATCGGCCGATTGCAGCAGGCGCAGCGCGCGCAGCGTCAACAGCTCGGGGTCGCCCGGTCCGGCGCCGATCAGGTAAACTTGCCCCGTCATCTCCAACCCCCGAGGATCCTTCTGCCTGGGCAGGGGCGCGAACGCCCCTGCTTGGGTTCTTCCAATCGCGATCAGTAGGTATCGGTCTTGGTGTTGTAGACGTTGAACTTGCCGGTCGGGGTGACCAGACGC
>JAGPGI010000024.1 GCA_018056045.1 Paracoccus sp. (in: a-proteobacteria) | reverse complement strand
TCGGCGTCATAGCAGATCAGCACGCCAATGCGTCCGACGGCGGTGTCGAACACCCGCAGGCCGGGGGCGCCGATGACATTCCAGTCCTCGCGCTCGAACCGGGTCATGATCTGCTTGTCCTGATGGCCGATGCGGCCTTGCGGGCCGTAAAGCACGGCGCGGTTGACCGGGCGCTGGCCTTCGAAATGCGGGCCGGAGGCGGCAAGGATATGGACGCCATGACGCGCGGCCAGTTCCGCATGCAGCGCGTCGCGGGCGGGTTCATGGCGGGCGACCTCGTGCAGGGATGCCTCAAGATCGGAGGCGACCGCGCGCCCGCCAAGCGAGGCCAGCTCCATCGCGCCATATTCGGGGAATACCAGCAGGTCGCAATCGGCGGCCTCTGCGACCCATTCTGTGATCTTGGCGCGATAGGCGTCGAAATCGTCAAACCATTCAAATGGATAGGCAGCGGCGGCGATCCTGACGAGATGTGTCATAGCGGTTTCATCCAGAATTGCAGCTCCTTGCGGGTCTGGGCGGGCGCGTCGATATCCTTCCAGTCAAAGCCCGCGATGACACCGGGCAGGGGGGCGTAGCCGCGTTTCCTCCAGAACCCGTCGAGGGGGCGATAATCCGCCGGACGCAGCGGGTGATCCGCCGGCCGGATGACGCTGCAAAAGGCGCTGTAGCGATGCCCCAGCGCGCGGCCCTGCGCCTCGCGTCCGTCGAAAAACGCATGGCCCAGACCATGGCCGCGATATTCGGGCAGCAGCACGGATTCGGCGCAGTAAAAGATCTGCTCCAGCGGCTCGGGCCGGGCGGCGAAGGCAGCGGCGAAGTCCTTGGCGTGATCCGCCATCGGGGCGCCGGTGGCGGCGCCGACCATGCGCGCGCCGTCATAGGCCGCGACCACCACCGCGCCGGGCGACTGATAGGCGGTCAGGTAATCGCGCTCATAGGCGACATCGCCGTCATAGAGATAGGGCCAGTCGCGAAACACCGCGATCCGCAGCCGGGCCAGATCGTCCAGAACCTCGCCGACGGCATTGCCGGTCAGGATGCGCGTCTGGATCACGCGCCGACCTGCCGCATCCAGTCGGCAAGATTGTAATAGGTCGTCACCCGCGCAATCTTGCCGTCGCGGATGGTAAAAAAGGTGCCGGCGGGCAGGACGTATTTCTGGCCGCGCGCTTCGGGCAGGCCCTCATCGGTGGCCAGATAGGTGCCGTTGACCACGAATTCCGCCGCCGCCCGGTCACCGGCCTCATTGGCGAAGATGACGATATCGGTCAGGGTCTCGCGATAGCTGCGGGTCATATGGGCGTTGAATTCGGCGAATTTTTCCTTGCCGCGCCGGATGCCGCCTTCATTGACGTGATGCTCGATCTGGTCATGCAGATAGGTCAGCATCTCGTCGGTGCGCCCGGCATTGAAGGCGTCGTAATAGGCGGCGATCAGGGCTTTGGTATCCATCGGTGGCTCCTTGCGGTTTGTCATGGTCTAGGTCGGATCGGTGGTCATCTCAACCAGATCATCGCGGCTTCGCGCCGTGCCGCCGGCTCTGCCGGAGGCGGTCCGCACCGGCGCCGGCCGGAGCATTCCATTGAAATCATCAGGTGCCTGTGCTGTCGTCGCGTGATAACGGCAATGACAACAACACGGAGGGGCCATCACATGGAAACGATCCACGCCTTGTTCACATGGCTGAACGGCATTGTCTGGGGGATCCCGATGATTGTGCTGATCATCGGAACCGGCTTCTATCTGCAGTTGTGCCTTGGCTTCATGCCGATCCGCAAGGTCGCCTACGGTTTCCGGATGATCTGGAAAAGCCGCACCCCCGGCGCGGCGGCCGAGGGCGAAATCACCCCCTATGCGGCGCTGATGACGGCGCTTTCGGCAACCATCGGCACCGGCAATATCGCCGGCGTCGCCACCGCCATCGCCTTTGGCGGGCCGGGGGCGCTGTTCTGGATGTGGGTGACGGCCTTTGTCGGCATGGCGACGAAATACGCCGAAGTCGTGGTGGCGGTGAAATACCGCGAGGTCGATGACAAGGGCGAACATGCAGGCGGCCCGATGTATGCGATCAAGAACGGTCTGGCGCAGCACTGGCACTGGCTCGGGACCGCATTCGCCGTCTTTGGCGGGCTGGCCGGCTTTGGCATCGGCAACATGGTCCAGGCCAATGGCATCGCCACCGCCATCGAGGGCGCGTTCGGCGTCGATACCTGGATCACAGGCCTCGCCCTGACCGTCCTGACCGGGCTGGTCATTCTGGGCGGGATCAAGCGCATCGGTGCTGTCGCCGAAAAGATCGTGCCCTTCATGGCGACCTTTTATCTGGTCTGCGTCGTCATCATCCTGATCGTTTTCGCCAGGAATATCCCGTCGGCCTTCGCGATGATCATCTCGGATGCCTTTACCGGCACGGCGGCGGCGGGCGGCTTCCTTGGGGCTACGGTGCTGATGGCACTTCAGCGCGGCGTGGCGCGCGGCATCTTCTCGAACGAGGCGGGGCTGGGCACGGCGGGGATCGCGCAGGCGGCAGGCTCGACCGCGGATCCGGTCTTTTCGGGCGTGGTCGGGATGATGGGCACCTTTATCGACACCATCATCATCTGCACGCTGACCGGCCTTGCGATCATGGTCACCGGGGTCTGGTCCACGGGCGAGACCGGGGCGGTCCTGTCCTCGGCCGCGTTCGAGACCGCGCTGCCCGGCTATGGCGCCTATCTGCTGACCGTCTCGCTGGCGCTGTTCGCGTTCACCACCATCCTCGGCTGGGCCTATTACTCCGAGAAATGCTGGGAGTTCCTTGTCGGCACGGTGGCGGAAAAGCCGTTCCGGGTGCTGTGGACCGTCGCCGTCTTCTTTGGTGCCACGCTCAGCCTGGATTTTGCCTGGCTGGTGGCCGACACGCTGAACGCGCTGATGGCGATTCCGAACCTGATCTCGCTCTTGCTGCTGTCGCCGGTGATCATCAAGCTGACCCGCGACTATTTCAACGATCCGGCGAACCGCTAGGGTCAGGGCCCGGCGCCGCGATCGGTGGCGCCGGGATCAGCCAGGGATCTACTGCGCCGCCGAATGCGCCCACCAAGGGCCATGCGGCGCGTCGATGCCGTCGAGGCGCTGATATCCATGCGCGCCAAAGAAATCCCGCTGGGCCTGGATCATGTTCGCGGGCGTCCGGGGCGTCCGCATCGTGTCGAACCATGACAGTCCCGAGGCCAGCGCCGGCACCGCGATGCCGGCGGCGGTCGCGGCGGTCACCGTCTGGCGCAGCGCCGGTTCATTCTCGTGCAGCATGGCGGTGAAGGGGCTGGCAAAGATCAGGTTCTCGCCCGGCGTCGCCTCAAGCGCGCTGGCCATGTCATTGAGCATTTCCGAGCGGATAATGCAGCCATTGCGCCAGATGCGCGCGATCGTCGGCATCGGCAGGTCCCATGAGAACTGCGCCGCGGCGCGTGCCAGCATCTCGAAGCCCTGCGCATAGCACAGGATCTTGCCCGCGATCAGCGCGCGTTCCAGCACGGCGCTGTCCAGCGCTCCCGCCGGCAGCGGCTGCGGCATGGCGCCAAAGACCTCGGCGCCCTTGGCGCGCTTGTCGATTCGCGCCGAAAGGTTGCGCGCGCCCACCGCCGCCTCGATCACCGGGATGGCGACGCCAAGCTGCTGCGCCTCGATGGCGGTCCAGCGGCCGGTGCCCTTCTGGCCGGCCGCATCGCGGATCACGTCCAGTATCGGCGCGCCGCTGATCGGGTCCACGGCGCGGGCAACCTTGCCCGAAATCTCGATCAGATATGAGGCCAGCGGCCCCTTGTTCCAGGCCTCGAAGGTCTCGGCGACGCGGGTGGCGTCAAAGCCCATGCCGTCGCGCATCAGGCTGTAGGTCTCGGCGATCATCTGCATGTCGGCATATTCGATGCCGTTATGGACCATCTTCACGAAATGCCCGGCCCCGCCCGGCCCCATCAGTGCGGCACAGGGCGCGCCGTCATACTTGGCCGAAATCGCCTCCAGCAGCGGTCCCATGCGCTGCCACTGTGCGGCGTCGCCACCGGCCATGATCGAAGGGCCATGGCGCGCGCCCTCCTCGCCGCCAGAGACGCCGATGCCCATGAAATCAAAGACCTCGGAGCGGCTTTCCTGTGCCCGGCGCTCGGTGTCGGTATAGTTGGCGTTGCCGGCGTCGATGATCAGGTCGCCTGCCTCGAGCAGCGGACGCAGATGGGCGATCTGCTGGTCCACCACCGGCCCGGCCGGCACCATCAGGATGATGGCGCGCGGCGGTCGGATCGCGGCGACGAATTCCTCAAGCGTTCTGGCCGGGGTCAGCCGCGCTGCCAGATCACCGGCCGAGGCGATGAAGGCGTCGGTCACGCTGGTGGTGCGGTTGAAGACCGCGATCGGATAGCCGTTTTCGGCGATGTTCAGGGCAAGCGCCGCCCCCATGGTGCCAAGACCGATCAAGCCGAAATGGGGTGCGTTCTGCATGTCTTGCTCCTGTGTCGGCGGAAATGGTCGCCGCCTTGCGTGAATGATGCCGGTTTGGCCCGGCGGGCATCCGGCACCGTTGCCGGGCCGGATCGCGCGCCGGCCAGAGCCGCATTCTGGGGGATGGGCGGCCCGGGGGCCACGGCTGCTGCCCCAACATCTGCACCGTGAATGGCCGCGCGGCAAGCCCGACTCGGCGGGCGATCATCGCGCCCGGTTCACATCAGGGCCACGGCCGGTCCGCGCCCGGATGCCGGATCGCCTGGTCTCAGGCGGTGGCGATCCGGCGCGTGGCGTCGGCAAGCGGCAACAGCGGCGGCATTCCCGAAGGCATGGCAAGATAATGCGGCACCCAGTCGGGGTCGAACTTGGCCTTGAAGGCCCGCAACCCCTAGAAATTGTAGAAGGCGCCGCCATGGCGATAGATCAGCGAGCCGAACCGGTCCCAGAGCCTGCGGCTGCGCTCTGCCGACAGGCCCGACAGCGGCGCCATGCCCAGCGAAATGCGGCTGAAGCCCCGCGCCCTGAGTTGCAGCATCAGTTCGGTAAACAGGAACTCCATGGCGCCGGTGGGCGCGTCGCCGGAATGGCGCATCAGATCGACGCTGGCGATCCTGTGGTCGCTGGTGACCAGAAGATTGGCGAAGGCGACCAGATCGCCGTGACAGCGCACCAGCGCAATCGGCCAGTGGTTCAGCCACACGGGGTCGAAGCGGCCGACCGAAAAGCCCTTTTCGCGGGATTTCTTGCTGGTCAGCCAGGCATCCGAGACGCCCCGCAGTTGCGCCATCAGCGCCGGATCATGCGGCGGCATCGACAGCTCCAGCGTCAGCCCGTCGCGCCCGGCGCGGGCATGGGCGGTGCGCAGCTTCTTGCGTGCCGGACCCTCGAGCGAAAAGCGCGTCAGGTCGACCATCGCCTTTTCGCCCATCTTGTGCAGCGTCATGCCCAGATCCAGCATCAGCGGCACGGATTCGGGGCCGACCTGATAAAAGACCGGGCGCGCGCCGCTGCGGCGCGCCGCGTCGACGAAGGTATAGGCGATTTCCTCGGCGGCCTCGGTCTCGCCCACCGGGCCGCCAAGCGCCAGCCATGACGCGCCAGAGACGCCAAACATCACGAAGGCCTTGCGGTCGTCCGACAGCATGATCGTCTTGTCGCCGGTCAGCACGAACCCCGCATCCGCGTCGCCGCTGGTCGCGGTTATGCGGCGGGCGATGGCCAGCGTCTCGGCATCCGGGGGGGTGGGGCGGAAACGCGGCGCGCGCAGCAGCAAGAGCAGCGATCCCGCGCCGATCAGCAGGCTGATCAGCAGCCCCGAACGCAACGCGCGCGGCGCATTGGCGTCAGTCGCGAACTGCCACCAGAGCTCATGCGCATAGGGTGTGCTTTTATGCGCAAAGAACAGCACGAAGCCGACGCTGAATATCCCCGCCGCCAGCAAGGCGATCCAGCCCGGCGTCATCGCCGAATGGGTCAGCAGCGAACGCTGGTGAAAGGCATTGCGGAACGGCCACAGGATGGCGACGCCCACGAGCAGGGTCACGGCCTGTTCGGTTTCGGTCTGCTGCAGGACCGTGACCGCGGCCCCGGCCAGCATGGTCGCGATGGTCAGCCAGAACGCGCCAAGGCTGCGCCGCACAAGGCCCAGGGACAGCACGATCAGCAGCGCGCCAAGGGCGCTCGACAGCAGCGCCGAGCCCTCGATGAAAGCCAGTGGAAAGAAGGCCTCGGCCGCCTGAGCCGCCTGCGTGACCGGCGGCAGCAGCGCCGAGAGCGACATCCACATGCCAGAGCCAAAGACCATGATCGCCAGCAGCAGCGGCGCCGCCGGCTCGACCGCGCGGAAGGCGGGCTCGGTTGCGCTGAACAGCCGGTCAAGGCGCGGATGGCGGCTGCGCCCGCCAATGGCGCGCCAGACCTCGAAAAGCGACAGCAGCACCAGCGCCAGCGCGAAGGGAACCAGATAATAGATCAGCCGGTAGAGCAGCAACGCCGCCGCGATCTGCTCGATCCCGGCCGTGGCCGGCAGGGCGGCAATGATGATCGTCTCGAACACGCCGACGCCGCCGGGCACGTGGCTGAGAACACCAGCCATGGTCGCGGCGGCAAAGATCGGCAGGAAGGTCAGGAAATCCGGCCCCCCCGCAGGCAGAAGCAGATACAGCGTCAGCGCCGACAGCGCGATATCGCCAAGGCTGATCAGCAATTGCACCACCAGCGTCGATGGCGAGGGCGCGGTCAGCGTAAAGCGCCCAATCCTGAGCTGGCGCCGGCTCATCGACGCCCAGAGCAGCGGCAGCACGACGATAAGGATGGCGCCGATGGCCTGCAGCCGCACGCTGCTCGCGCTGAGCGGCAGGAACGATGCCAGCGCCGCCGGGTGAACGGCCAGCGCCGCCAGCCCGACCAGCGTGACCGCCACTCCGAAGGCCATGGCGGTGAAGGTCGAGACCGCGGCAATGTCATAGCCGTCCAGCCCCAGCCCGGAATAGAGCCGCCAGCGCACCGCCGCCCCGGATACGGCGGTCAGGCCGATGGTGTTGCCAAAGGCATAGGCCAGAAAGCCGCCGCTGAGCACGACCGGCACCGGCAAGGGCTTGCCGATATGGTGCAGCGCCGACCAGTCATAGCCCGCCAGACACAGATAGCCGGCAAGGCTGGTCAGCATCGCGAGACTGACCACTTGCCATGGCGTAGACTGGATCTGCAGGGCGAGCATGCGGATATCGACCGGCGCCAGCAGCCGATACAGCGCAAAGATACCGGCCCCGAACAGCAGCAATGCGATCAGATAGGGCATGGTGGCGCGCACTCGTGCCATCATGCCCGCAGCCGGCCGGGTGCCATTATCGGTCGTCTCAGAAGTCACGAATGGCCCTTCGCATGATCCCTGGTTCGGGGGGACGCAGAATCCGCACCCGTCGAACCCGCACCCACCGGCCCGCATCCGTGGGCGAAACCTGCCGCAAAGGCAAGTATGGTGTCGGGGCGAAATCGCCCTGTGGCCCGAGTTGGCGCGGTGATCGGAACGAAAGTCATGACGGGACCCGAGATCAAGGGGTTTGCGACCCGATCCGGGTCGAGGGAAAGCATATAGGGCAGGAGTTAAATTCCTGTAAGCGTCTTGTGGGCCGCAGGCGATACGTGAATGGCGCGCCCTCGCGCCAGCGCTTGCCACCCGGCCCGTCTGACTGGTCCGGACTCCGATTCGCGGCAGATGGGGTGAGGTTTTGGAAAAGTTTCTATATTCAGGTAGTTGCTTGATTTTTTTGGGCGCCGGGCGTTCCGCCACTTCGGTATGTTCCAGCCTGTCGACTGACGCGACGTCCTGAGATTGCGCTTGTATGCGCGGTGGTAAGGGGTAATTTCCGCATTATCTTTAGGTCAACACCTCGGTTTCACGGGGCATTTCACGGGGGCATCTATGAATTTCAGGGCGCTTGATCGGAGATATTCAGCAAAGGCGGCTTTTGCCGCGCTGCTGCTGCTGGCCGCGACACCCGCAAGCATGGCGCAAGAGCAGGCCGCACCGCCCTCCGTCACGGTTCAGGCGGTGGAAAAGCGCGAAGTTCCGAATGTCAGCGAGTTCATCGGCCGCATTCAGGCGGTCGAGCGTGTCGAAATCGAGGTCCGGGTGACCGGCACGCTGCTCAAGCCGCAATTCACCGAAGGCGACAGGGTCAAGACCGGCCAGCTGCTTTACGAAATCGACCCGCCGCCGTTTCAGGCCGATGTCGCGGCAAAAGAGGCGCAGCTTGCCAGCGCCAAGGCGCTCGCCGCCAATGCCGATATCACGAACCGGCGGGCGCAGGCACTGCTGGCGCGCAATACCGGCACCCAGGCCGATGCCGATACGCAGGCGGCGAACCTTGCCGCCGCCAACGCCAATGTCCTGATCGCGCAGGCCAATCTGGACATGTCCAACATCACGCTGGGCTATACCAGAATCTCCGCGCCGATCGACGGTCGCGTCGGGCGCAATGCCATCACCGAGGGCAATATCGTCTCGCCCGCCTCGGGGCCGCTGACCACCATCGTCAAGGACGATCAGGTCTGGGCGGTCTTTTCGCCCAGCCAGCGCGAGGTGTTGGCCTATACCAAGGCCGCCTATACCAAGCCGCCGGTCGTGCGGCTGAAGCTAGCCGATGGCAGCATCTATTCGGGCACCGGGACCGTCGATTACGTCGACAATACTGCCGATCCGAATACCGACAGCCAGATCCTGCGCGCGACCTTTGACAATCCCGACAAGCTGCTGGTCGACGGCCAGACGATCCGCGTCCAGATCGAGCAGCCGGCGGATGCGCCGGTCCTCGTGATCCCGCAGGTGGCGCTGGCGGCGGACCAGTCGGGCACCTTTGTGCTGATCGTGGACGGCGAGAACAAGGTTGCGACCAAATATGTCACGACAGGCCAGCAGCGCGACGGCATCGCCGTCATCACCGAGGGCCTGAACGAAGGCGACAAGGTCATCGTTCAGGGCGCCCAGCGGGTGCGCCCCGGCGTGGTGGTCAATCCGCAGCCAGCCACATCGGGGATGTAAGCGATGATCTCATCCGTCTTCATCCGTCGCCCGCGCATGGCGATCGTCATTTCGCTGGTCATCACCATTGCCGGCTACATGGCCTACAAGGCGCTGCCGGTGGCGCAGTTCCCCGACATCGTGCCACCGCAGGTCCAGGTCACGGCGATCTATCCCGGCGCCGATGCCAACGCGCTTGAGGAATCGGTGGCGCAGGTCATCGAGCCGGCGATCAACGGCGTCGATGACATGATCTACATGCAGTCCACCTCTGGCTCGGACGGGACTTACAGTCTGGCCGTCAGCTTCGAGGTCGGCTCGGACCCGGATATGAACACGGTGAACGTGTCCAACCGCGTCAACCAGGTCGTCGCCGCCCTGCCGGCCGAGGTGCAGTCGCTGGGGTGACGGTCAGGAAGCGATCGACCAGCATGCTGCAGGTCATCACCATCTATTCGCCCGACAAGTCGCGCGATACGCTGTTTCTGTCCAACTATACCAAGCTGAACCTGATCGACCCGCTGTCGCGCGTCCCGGGTGTGGGCGAGGCTTATGCCTTTGGTCCACGTGACTATTCGATGCGTGTCTGGCTGGACGTGGCGCGGCTTTCCAGCCTGAACCTGACCGCCGGTGACGTGATCGGTGCGCTGAAGGCGCAGAACGTGCAGGCCGCCGTCGGCCGCATCGGCGCCAACCCGGCGATTCCGGGCACGAATTTCCAGATCAACATCACCGCCGACGGGCGCCTGAACAGCGCCGAGCAGATCGAGAATGTCGTCGTGCGCACCGAAACAAGCGGTGCGCGGGTCCTGATCAAGGACGTGGCGCGGGTCGAACTGGGCGCGCGGGCCGAGGATGCCGATCCGACCTTCAACGGCCTGCCCTCGGCGGGCATCGGCATCTATCAGTCGCCCGGCGCCAATGCCATCGCCACCGCCGAAGCCGTCAAGGAGGTGCTGGCCGAGATCGAGGGGCGCCTGCCCGAGGGCGTCGCCCTCGCCATCGCCTACGATTCGACCTATTTCGTCGAGCAGATGATGGAAAGCGTGCTGCACACGCTGATCGAGGCCTTTGTGCTGGTGGCCATCGTGGTGCTGGTCTTCCTTGGCAGTTTCCGCGCCACGCTGATCCCGATCATCGCCGTACCGGTGGCACTGGTCGGCACATTCGCCGTCATGCTGGCCTTTGGGTTTTCGCTGAATACGGTATCGCTTCTGGCGCTGGTTCTGGCCATCGGCATCGTCGTCGATGACGCCATCGTCGTCGTCGAGGCGGTCGAGCACAAGCTGGAAGAGCACCCCGAGATGACCCCGGCCGAGGCGACCGAGGCGGCGATGAAGGAAATCACCGCCCCGATCATCGCCATCACGCTGGTCCTGCTGTCGGTCTTTGTGCCGACGGCTTTCATTCCCGGCATTACCGGCCAGCTTTACAAGCAGTTCGCCGTGGCGGTATCGGTCTCGATGATGATTTCGGCGATCAACGCGCTGAGCCTGTCGCCGGCGCTCTGCTCGATCATCCTCAAGCGCAAGGAGGGCGGGCCCAAGGGGGTGTTCAAGCTTTTCAACACCACGGTCGAGGGCATGCGCGGCGGCTATCTGGCGCTGGTCAGGCCGCTGACCCGGCGCGCGATCCTGGCCCTGGTCCTGTTGGGCTGCTTCCTGTTCGGGACCGGCTATCTGGCCAAGATCGTGCCTTCGGGCTTTCTGCCGCTCGAGGATCAGGGCGCCTTCATGGGCGAGTATCAACTGCCCGTCGATGCCTCGGTCGAGCGCAGCAGCAAGGTCGGCGAAGAGGTGCTGAAGATCCTCAAGGCCGATGAGAACGTGCAGGATGTCTTTGTCGTCGCCGGCTTCTCGCTGATCGACGGCGTGGTCCTGCCCAACCGTGGCTTTTTCGTCGTGACGATGAAGCCCTTTGAGGAACGCACCGAGGATTCGCAATCGGCGTTCAGTGTCATCGAAAACCTGAATGGCAAGCTGGCGGCGCTGCCCGACAGCGTGGCCTTTGCCTTCAACCTGCCGCCGATTCAGGGTCTGGGCACGGGGGCGGGCTTCCAGGCGATGATCACCAGCAAGGAGGGCGCACCGCCGGCGCAGATCGCCGAGGTTGCGCGCGGCGCCACCCTCAATGCGGCGCAGGACAGCCGGTTGCAGGGCGTCTATACGACGTTCAGCGCCGACACCCCGCAGTTGAAACTTGAGATCGACCGCGAACGCGTGCAGACGCTGGGCGTCGATATCTCGAACCTGTTCTCGACCGCCGGGGCGCTTCTGGGGGGCAGCTATGTCAATGACGTCAACCTGTTCGGGCGCACATGGCAGCTCAAGGTTCAAGCCGATGCCGATGCCCGCATGGATGTCGAGGATATCAGCCAGATCCGGGTGCGCAGTTCCAGCGGCGCGCTGGTGCCGCTGACCGCCGTGGCCGAGGTCAAGCTGATCACCGCCCCGGCCTTTGTCACCCGCTACAACAACGAACGCGCGGTGATGATCAATGGCGGCCCGGCGCCGGGCTATTCCTCGGGCGATTCCATCGCCGCCATGCAGGAGGTCGCCGACAAGACCCTGCCCAATGCCTACGGGCTGGAATGGACCGGCACCGCCATGCAGGAGATCGAGGCCAGCGGGCAGACCGGGCCGATTCTGGTGCTGGCGCTGGTCTTTGCCTATCTGTTCCTGGTCACGCTTTATGAAAGCTGGGCGATCCCGCTGGCGGTGCTGCTGTCGGTCGGGACGGGGCTTTTCGGGGCCATGCTGGCGCTGAAGCTGACGGGCCTTGACAACAACGTCTATGCGCAGGTCGGCATCGTCATCCTGATCGCGCTGGCAGCCAAGAACGCCATCCTGATCGTGGAATTCGCCATGGATGAGCGCGCCAAGGGCAAGGGCATCGTCGATGCCGCGATCGAGGGCGCCAGCCTGCGTTTCCGCGCGGTGATGATGACCTCATTCGCCTTCATCCTTGGCCTGCTGCCGCTGGTGACGGCGGCGGGGGCGGGCGCGGCGACGCAGCGCGCGGTCGGGACCTCGGTCTTTGGCGGCATGCTGGCCTCGGCCCTGGTGGGGATCCTGCTGATCCCGGGGCTTTACGTCATCTTCCAGACGCTGCGCGAAAAGATCAAAGGCCTGACCGGCGGCAACAAGGGCGATGGCGCCGGCCCGAAAGGCGAGGCGCCGGCATCCTGACCCGCGCCGAACGGGTGATCTGGCAAGGGCCGGCCTTCGTGGCCGGCCTTTTGCTGTCGCGCGCCGGTCACGGACCCTGGAAAACGCGATGCGCCGCGCGCGGGCGCTCACATCGGCATTGCTGTTTTGCCGGCGCGGAATAATCTGCCAGCGCGTGACCCGATGCGGGCCGCAACCAACGCGGATTATTCATAATGATTGAGTATCTTTATCAGATCCTGCAGACCAGCCAGGCGCTGTTTTTCCTGACCATGGTGGTCTGCCTGATCCTCGGGCTCGAGTTCGGGACGCGGCTTGGCGCGCGCCGCCGTGCCGTCATCGGCGAGCGCGCGGATGAGGGGGCAAATCTGGCCGTCGGCAGCGTGCTGGGCCTGATGGCCTTCGTGCTGGCGCTGAACCTGTCGAATGCCAGTACGCGCTATGAAATGCGGATGCATGCCACGCTGGAGGAGGTCAACGCCATCGGCACCGCGCTGATGCAGGCCGGCGCCGTGGGCGGCGATGAGGCCGATGTGCTGGTCGCCGATCTCAAGGACTATCTGGTGCTGCGCCATCGCTATGTGCAGGCCACCCGCTTTAGCGGCGAAATCCCCAGACTGAATGCCGAAACCGACGCGCTGCAGGGCAAGATCTGGGGCGAACTGACCCGCCGGCTTGAGGCCAGCACCACCCCGGCCACCAGTTCGCTGATGAATGCGATCAACAATGCCTTCGATTCCTCGACTGCGATGCGGCTGGCGATGGAATACCGGATGCCGATCCAGTTGATCGGGCTGTTGCTGTTGCTGAGCGTGCTGGGCACGGCGGCGGTCGGCTATCAGTTCGGGCTGACGCGCCGGCGCGGGCGCGCGCCGGGCATCCTGTTGTCGATCCTGTGGTGCGTCATCGTGACCGAGATCATTGATATCGGCTCGGCGCGGATCTGGTCCTTCCGCACCGATACCCGCGTCTATGAATGGTCGCTGGACAGCCTGGGCCTGCTGCCCGAGGCCGGGGGCGACCAGCCCTGAGACGTGAAAGGGCGGCGGGAATGCCCCGCCGCCCATCCTTCATCGTCCAGGCATTACAGCCGGCCGAACATGCCCGACTGGAAATCGGTGATGGCCTGCCGGATCTCGGCCTCGGTGTTCATCACGAAGGGGCCGTAAGCCGCGACCGGCTCGTCGATGGGCTCGCCCGACAGCAGCAGCACCTTGGCGCCGCTGATTGCCTCAAGCACCACCGCGCCGCCCTCGCGGGCAAGCCGCGCCGAGGCGGGACCGCTGAGCCGGGCCTCGGCATTCACCGCGACCTCGCCGCTCAGCACCACGACAATGACGTTATGCCCCTCGGTCGGGTGCAGGGTCACGGTCTTGCCGGCGTTCAGGCGCAGGTCCAGAACGTCCAGCGGCGTGAAGGTCCGGGCCGGGCCGTTGGCGCCCTCGAATTTCCCGGCGATCACCCGCAGGCGGCCGGCGCCCTCGGGCAGCTCGACCACCGGGATCTGGGCGTCGCTGATGCCCTGATAGCCGGGCTCGGCCGACTTGTCCTTGGCGGGCAGGTTCACCCAAAGCTGGACCATCTCGAAGGTGCCGCCCTTGGCGGTAAAGTCGTGGCTGTGGAATTCCTTGTGCAGGATGCCGCTGCCGGCGGTCATCCATTGCACGTCGCCCTCGCGGATGACGCCGCCGCGGCCGGTGCTGTCGCCATGCTCGACCTCGCCCTGATAGACGATGGTCACGGTCTCAAAGCCCTTGTGGGGGTGGACATCGACGCCGCGCGGGCGGGCGGCGGGGCCGAATTCATGGGGGCCGCCGTAATCCAGCATCAGGAAGGGCGTCGTCTCATTCGTGCCCGACATATGCGAAAACAGCGAACGGACGGGAAAGCCGTCGCCGACCCAATGCCCGCGCGGGGCGGTCGAGGTGGACAAAATCTTGCGCATGGGAACCTCCGGTCAAAAGGGGCGGCCATCTCTGCCGCCGTTGCCAGAAAGGTGGGGTGCGCGGGCGCGGGCGCAAGGTTGCGGATGTTCGGTTGCATGGAACGCTATGTTCTGCTGTCATCGCTTTTGCCGAATACGTGGGGCGCGCGGCGATTCTGCCGCCAGTCCCTGCTCCTGGCCCGGCTCTGACCTCGCCCGAGGCGTAGCCCTGAACGATCTGGAAAGGAAAACACCATGCCCAAGACCCAGCCCGAGCCGATCCGCGATCCAGTTGCCGATCACCTGCTGACGCCCGAAAATTGCGCAGTGGTGCTGATCGACTATCAGCCCGAGCAGTATCGCACGATCACCTCATCGACCCGCGATGAGATCGACCTGAACGTGATCGCGCTGTGCAAGCTGGCGCGGGCCTATGACCTGCCGGTGATCGTCTCGACCGTGGGCGTCGATATGGGCGTGAACACCGGTACCGCCGCCGAGATCATGGCCGAGCTGCCCGGCGTGACCGAGATCGACCGCAGCGGCGTCAATGCCTGGGAGGATGCCGAGTTCCGTCAGGCAATCGAGGCCACCGGCCGCAAGAAGATCGTCATGGCCGGCCTCTGGACCGAGGTTTGCCTGACATTCCCGACGCTGGACATGCAGGCCGAGGGCTATCAGGTCTATC
>JAGPGI010000278.1 GCA_018056045.1 Paracoccus sp. (in: a-proteobacteria) | reverse complement strand
CCGGCGCCTCGGTCCATCTCGTCACCCCTGAACTCGATGCCGGTCCGATCCTCGGACAGGCCCGCGTCCCGGTGCTGCCGGGCGACAGTGCCGAAACCCTCGCCGCCCGTGTGCTGGTGCAGGAGCATCGGCTTTACCCGCAGGTGCTGCGCCGCTTTGCGCAAGGCGACCTGACGCCGATCACCCTCACCGCCGGATAAGCAAAAAAGGGGCCAGCGCGGCCCCTTCTTTCATGTCCAAATATCCCGGGGTGTGGGGCAGCGCCCCACGAACCTATTTTTCCGGCACCAACCCGCGCGGCGCAAAGCGCAAGACCAGCAACAGGACCACCCCCAGCGCGAGAAAGCGCATATGCGGTGCGCTGCCCAGAAGATGCTCGCGCAATCCGCCCTCGGGCAGGGGCGCAGTGATCAGGCGCATGAATTCCGGACCCCATACCTCGGCCTTGATCCACAGGAACCAGATCAGGATCGCCCCCAGCGCTGCCCCCCAGTTGTTGCCCGAGCCGCCGACGATCACCATCACCCAGATCAGGAAGGTATAGCGCAGCGGGTTGAAGCTGTTCGGGGACAACAGCCCGTCCAGCGTCGCCATCATCGCCCCGCCCAGACCGATCACGGCGCTGCCGATGATGAAGATCTGCAGATGGCGGCGGGTCACGTTCTTGCCCATGGCCTCGGCGGCGGTCTCATTGTCGCGGATCGCGCGCATCATCCGCCCCCAGGGCGATTTCAATGCCAGCTCCGCCAGCAGGATCAAGAGCAGCAGCACAAAGCTGAACAGCCCCGCGTAAAGCAGCTTGACCCAGATCGCCGAGGCGGTCGCCGGGTCCATCCCCCATTCGGCGGCCTTGGCGACGAAACCGGTATCGCCCTGCAGATCCAGCTCATAGGGCACCGGCCGCGGCAGGCCCGAGACGTTCTTGACGCCGCGCGACAGCCATTCCTCATTGCGCATGACCGCGACGATGATTTCGCCGATCCCCAGCGTCGCGATCGCCAGATAGTCCGAGCGCAGCCCCAGCGCGACCTTGCCAATGCCCCAGGCGGCGGCGGCGGCGAAAAGCGCGCCCACGGGCCAGGACAGCAGCACCGGCCAGCCCAGACCGCCGATATTGCCAGCCGAGGCCGCGTTATTGGCCTCGATGGCGATGACGGCGGGATCGAACAGATAGCGGTAAAGCACGAAGCCCAGCACCAGAGTGGCGATCAGCGCCGGCACCCTGATGATGCCGGAAAGCCGGCGCCAGACCTGTGCAGACAGCGCCAGTGTGCCCAGACCGACGACCAGCGCCAGCGCCACGCGGGGAATGCCGGCCGCCCAGGCGCCCTCGACCGGTGCACTCGAGATCAGCACCGGTGCCAGTCCGCCCAAGGCCAGAAAGCCCACGACGCCGGCATTGAAGAGGCCCGCGTAACCCCATTGTATGTTCACGCCCAGAGCCATGACGGCCGAGATCAGCCCCATGTTCAGGATGCTCAGCGCCGTGTTCCAGCTGCCCGAGAACATGGCGTTGCGAAATGTCCCTTCTGCAAAGAACAGTGCCGCAAGGATCAGGAACATGATCGGGGCGCGCCAGGGGCTCGTCGCGTCGGCTTGACGGGTATTCGACATGGTTCAGCCCCCTCAGACGGATTTGCCGCGGAACAGGCCGGTCGGCCGGAACAGCAGGACCACGATCAGGATGACGAAGCTGACCGCGAATTTATACTCGGTGGACAGAAGCTGCAGCAGCCCATCCGGCTCAAAGCCCAGATAGTTCGCGACCTTTTTCCAGGGATAGGTGATCGCGACCTCGGAAAAGGCGACGATGAAGCCGCCGGCGACCGCGCCCAGCGGATTGCCAAGCCCGCCGACGATGGCGGCGGCAAAGATCGGCAGAAGGATCTGGAAGTAATTGAAAGCCTTGAAGCTTTTGTCGAGTCCGTAAAGTGTGCCGGCCGTCACCGCCAGCGCGGTCGCGATGATCCAGGTCAGGCGCACGACGCGCTCGGGGTCGATCCCCGACAAGAGCGCCAGATCCTCGTTGTCGGAATAGGCGCGCATGGCCTTGCCCTCGCGCGAGCGGTTCAGGAACCGGAACAGCGCCCAGCAGCACAGGGCCGTCACGATCAGCGTCAGCGCCTGGCTGACGCGCAGCGAAAGCCCCTCGGTCAGCCCGGTCCAGGCCTTGAACTCCTGCACCGAGAACAGGAAGCGCGCGCCGTCGTCAAAGCGCACCTCGTTGACGCCGATCCCGGGCAGCATCCGGGTCAGCCCGTTCATGACGAACATGACCCCGACCGAAGCCATGACCAGAATGATCGGCTCGGAGCGTTTCTTGCGGTAGAAGCGATAGACCACCCGGTCCGTGCCCAGCACGAAGATCGAGGTCAGCGCGATGCCGAGGGGCAGCGCCAGCAGCGCGGTCGGCAGCGGTCCGAGGCTGATGCCCATCGCCTGCAGGCCCCAGGTCACCAGAATGACCAGCGCGGTGCCGAAGGCCATGGTGTCGCCATGGGCAAAGTTCGAGAATCGCAGGATGCCATAGATCAGCGTCACCCCCAGCGCGCCAAGCGCCAGCTGCGCGCCGTAAGCGGCGGCGGGGACCACGACAAAGTTCAGCAACAACACGATGGCGTTCAGGATATCCATCTCAGCCCCCCAGGAAGGTGCGGCGGACCTCGGGATCGGCAAGCAGGGCCGGGCCGGTGTCGGTGTAAGCATTGGCGCCCTGCACGAGCACATAGCCGATATCGGCGATCTCAAGCGCCTGACGGGCGTTCTGTTCGACCATCAGGATCGAGATTCCGGTCCGGGCCACCTCGATGATGCGGTCAAACAGCTCGTCCATGACGATGGGGCTGACGCCGGCGGTGGGTTCGTCCAGCATCAAGAGGCTGGGCCGGGTCATCAGCGCGCGTCCGACCGCGACCTGCTGGCGCTGGCCGCCCGACAGCTCGCCCGCGTTCTGGCGGCGCTTGTCGGCGACGGCCGGGAACAGGTGATAGACCTGCTCCATGGTGGGGCGGTAGTCGTCGGTGCGGATGAAGGCGCCCATTTCAAGGTTCTCCTCGACCGTCATGGTCGGGAAGATGTTGTGGGTCTGGGGCACGAAGCCCATGCCCTTGTGGACACGCTCCTGCGGGGTCAGGGCGGTGATGTCCTGACCGTCCAGCAGCACCGCGCCCTCGCGCAGGTTCAGCATGCCGAAGACGGCCTTCATGGCGGTGGATTTGCCGGCGCCGTTCGGGCCGACGATCACCGCGATCTGGCCCTTTTCAACGGTCAGCGTGCAGCCGTTCAGGATATCGGCCTTGCCATAGCCGCCGCGCATGTCGGTGGCGGACAGGAATGGCCGCTCGGTCGATGTCTGGGCCATCACAGATCCCCCGCGGGCTTGCCGTCGCCACCATGACCGGCCTCGGCACCAAGGCCGGGCTGGGCGCCATGGCTTTCGTGAAAGGCGGATTCCTCGGCGATCTCGGCGGCGACCTTGTTCTTCAGGCCGGTGCCCAGATAGGCCTCGATCACGGCCTCGTTCTTCATGATGCTGTCGGCGCTGCCTTGCGCCAGCACATCGCCGGCGGCCATGACGATCACCGGATCGCACAGGCGGCCGATGAAATCCATGTCATGCTCGATCACGCAGAAGGTATAGCCGCGTTCCTTGTTCAGCCGGGTGATGGCATCGCCGATCGTGCCCAGAAGCGTGCGGTTCACGCCGGCGCCGACCTCGTCCAGAAACACGATCCTGGCGTCGACCATCATCGTGCGGCCCAGTTCCAGCAGTTTTTTCTGACCGCCCGAGAGATTGCCGGCCTTTTCGTCGGCGACATGGGAAATGGTCAGGAACTCAAGCACTTCGTCGGCCTTCTTGCGCAGCGCGCGTTCCTCATTGCGGATGCGGCCGCGATGCAGCCAAGTGCTGACCAGCCGCTCGCCGGTCTGGCCTGCGGGCACCATCATCAGGTTCTCGCGCACCGTCATCGAGGAAAACTCATGCGCAAGCTGGAAGGTGCGCAAAAGCCCCTTGTGGAACAGCTCATGCGGCGCAAGCCCGGTGATATCCTCGCCCGCCATGGTGACACGCCCCGAGGTCGGTTTGAGAACCCCGGCTATCACGTTGAAAAGCGTAGATTTTCCCGCCCCGTTCGGGCCGATCAGCCCGGTGATCGAGCCGGTTTCGATGGTCAGGCTGGCGCCGTTCACGGCGCGAAAGCCCCCGAAATGCTTGTGCAGGTCATGGACCTGGATCATGTCGCTCCCCACCTTCACGCGTTGCATGAAGAATACCCGTTACGGATCTGTTTTATATTATAGAAAGGGCCCGGAAAACCGGACCCTTCCCAGATTTTCAGAGACTTAGCGGAAGCCGACGACGTTCAGCTTGCCACCTTTGAAGTCCACTTCGCGATAGACGCCCGAGCTTTCGCCCGGCTCGACCAGCTCGACCGAGGTCGCGC
>JAGPGI010000023.1 GCA_018056045.1 Paracoccus sp. (in: a-proteobacteria) | reverse complement strand
AGGATCAGGATTTCCGGCCCCGAGAACAGCCATTTCGACAGCACCACCTTTTGCTGGTTGCCGCCCGAGAGGTTCACGGTTTCCTGCTCGATCGAGGATGAGCGGATGTTCATGCGCTTGCGGAACTCGTTGCCGATCTCGCCCTCGCGCTGGCTGTCGACGACGCCGCTGCGGGCGATGCCGGGCAGGTTCGCCAAGGGAATGTTGCGCCGGATCGTGTCGATCAGCACCAGCCCCAGCGATTTGCGGTCCTCGGTCACGTAGGCCATCCCGGCCTTGATCGCCTTGGGCACGGTCGAGAGATCGACGGACTTGCCGTGGATCTTGGCATCGCCCGAGCGGAACTTGCCCATCGAGCGGCCAAACAGGCTCATCGCCAGTTCGGTGCGCCCGGCGCCCATCAGCCCGGCAATGCCCAGCACCTCGCCCTGACGCAGGTCGAAGCTGGCCTTCTTGACCAGCAGGCGGTCGGGGTCGACGGCATCCTCGACGGTCCAGTCGCGGACCTGCATCACCACCTCGCCGATTTTCGGGTCGCGGGGCGGATAGCGGTCGTCCATCGAGCGCCCGACCATGTCCTTGATGATCTGGCTTTCGGGAACCATGCCGTCGTGATGGGCCACGGTCGAGCCGTCGCGCAAGACCGTCAGGCTGTCGCAGACCTGGCTGATCTCGTTGAGCTTGTGCGAGATCATGATCGCGGTCATGCCCTGCTCGCGGAAACTGGCCAGCAGGCGCAGCAAGGCGTCGCTGTCATGTTCGTTCAGCGACGAGGTCGGCTCGTCCAGAATCAGCAGATCGACCTTTTTCGACAGCGCCTTGGCGATTTCCACCAATTGCTGCTTGCCCATGCCCAGCTCGCCCACCTTGGTTTCGGGGCTTTCGCGCAGGCCGACCTTGGCCAGCAATTCAGCGGTGCGGTGGTTGGTCTCGTGGCGGTTGATCACGCCGCGGGTGGCGATCTCATTGCCCAGAAAGATGTTCTCGGCAATCGACATCTGCGGCACCAGCGCCAGTTCCTGATGGATGATGACGACGCCCAGCGATTCGCTGTCATGGATGCCGCGAAAGGCCACCGGCTTGCCGTTATAAAGGATCTCTCCGTCATAGGAGCCGTGCGGATAGACGCCAGACAGCACCTTCATCAGCGTGGACTTGCCCGCGCCGTTTTCGCCCACCAGCGCGCGGATCTCGCCGCGGCGGACTGTCATGTTCACATTGTTCAGAGCTTTGACGCCGGGGAATTCCTTGGTGATCCCCCGCATTTCCAGAATCGCATCCATGGGCACCTCTTACGGTCACGCCGTTTGGTCACGCAGCGTGCGCCGCCGCAGGGCACGAGGGCCCGCGGCGGCGCGACAGGGTGATCACTTCAACTGGTCTTCGGTATAGTAGCCCGAGCCGACCAGAACTTCGGTCAGGTTGGCCGAGGTCACCGGAACCGGCTCCAGCAGGAACGAGGGAACGACCTTGTTGCCGTTGTTATAGGTCTCGGTGTCGTTCACCTGCGGCTCTTCGCCCTTCAGCATGGCGTTGACCATGCCGACGGTGACTTTCGCCAGCTCGCGGGTGTCCTTGAAGATGGTCGAATACTGTTCGCCGGCCTGAATCGACTTGACCGATTGCAGTTCGGCGTCCTGACCGGTGACGATCGGCATCTTCATGTCGCCCGAGCCATAGCCCACGCCCTTGAGCGAGGACAGGATGCCGATCGACAGCCCGTCATAGGGCGAGAGCACGCCGTTCACCTGCTTGTCGGTGTAGTTCGCCGACAGCAGGTTATCCATGCGCGCCTGCGCGACGGCCGGGTCCCAACGCAGGGTGCCGACCTTGTCCATGCCCATCTGGCCCGAGGGGATGGCGACTTCGCCCGCGTCGATCATCGGCTGCAGCACCGACATGGCGCCGTCATAGAAGAAGAAGGCGTTGTTGTCGTCCGGGCTGCCGCCGAACAGTTCGACGTTCCACGGCTTGACGTCCGGGAAACGCTCTTTCAGGCCGGCAACCAGCGTGTTGGCCTGTTCGACGCCGACCTTGAAGTTGTCGAAAGTGGCGTAATAGTCGATATCCGGCGTGTCGCGGATCAGGCGGTCATAGGCGATGACCTTGATGTCGGCGGCTTTTGCGTTGGCCAGCGCGTTCGACAGCGTGGTGCCGTCGATGGCCGCGATCACCAGCACGTTCACGCCCTTGGTGATCATGTTCTCGATCTGGGCGAGCTGGTTGGGGATGTCGTCATCGGCATATTGCAGGTCGGTCTGGTAGCCCGCTTCCTGGAACTGCTTGACCATGTTGTCGCCATCCGCGATCCAGCGTGCCGAGGTCTTGGTCGGCATCGAGATCCCGACCGTGCCTTCGGCCACGGCGATCCCGGGCACCGACAGCGCGGCCACGGACGCCAGCGCCAGGGCGCATTTCCTGAGGTTCAGCATTATTCCTCCCTGTTCATTTTATGCTCCGGGCGGCGGCTGGCTTTGCAGCATCTGTCCGGCCGGTGGCTTCCCCCTTTACGCGGTCACGGAGGGCGCGATTGCTGACCCACCGGCACCGCGGCGGGGGTCAGGACCGCCCGCCTGAGATCGAAGCTAGACCCCGGCGATATATCCGTCAATTGATCAAAGTTTGCGCTGACATGTCATAAATGATATATCTATCAGCTTGCTGGCGCATACCCGGACGCGCCATCCGAGGCCGCGCCATGGTTGGAACGCCGCGGGCTCGGGTCAACCGTCGGCGCGCAGATCCGCCCAATCGGGATGGCGGTCGAGTTGCGCCCGCACATAGCTGCAGGCCGGCACGATCAGAAGGTTACGCTCGCGCGCATCCGCGATCAACCGCTGCACCAGCGCCAAAGCCACGCCCGTGCCGCGCATCGAGACGGGCGCATAGGTATGATCGGCGACAATGATGCCGGGGTCACCCGCGCGCCAAGTCAGTTCGGCCTCGCCCTCCACGCCGGGCAGCCTGGCGGCATAGCGACCCGAGCTGCCGTAATCCTCATGCGTGACGCGAATAGTTGCCTGCGGCATGATTCTGACCTCCAATCCATGAGGCTCAACGAAAAAAGCGACAATTCGATCCCGGTTTTATACGGGATGGCAGGATATCGCGGATCGGAGCGGCTGGAAACAGGCGGCACGGTGACGCGGCTTCAGCCTTCTTCGGGGCAGGGCGGCGGGGCCGGGGAACGGGTCGGAGCGGCCTGCAAAAACCGCGCCAGCCGTGGCGACAAGGGCCCGGCAAGGCGCTCAAGCGCCGCGCCGTCCAGCGTGATGCCGCCATGGCCATCCTTGCGGGCATAAAGGCCAAGACGCCGCCAGCGCATGTCGCTCAGGTGCTCGACGGTGACCCGATTCGAGGCAGCGTCGAGGCACAGGCGCAGATGCTGGTCGATTCGCGGTCGCAGCGGCAGGGTGGTGGGCCTTGCGGGGCCAGCCGGCAGGTCGCGCCCCCCGACGATCCGCAATCCGCTTCGCGGCAGGTCGGGGTGGTCGCGCAAAGGCGGGTCGCCCAGATCGCGGGCAAGCTGGTCCAAAGCCGGCCGCGACAGGGACGCGGCCGGCATCTGCGGCGAAAGCCGCGGCCCTGAGCGGAAAGCAGGGGCCGCTTCGTCGCAGAGCATTTCCAGCAGGATCTCCTGCAGGCGGGCAAGGTGATCGGTTGCCGCCTCGATCTGACGCAGCGTTTCGCCGTTGCCGGGTTCGGTTCCGGGGATGATCCGGAGCTTGCGGTCGCCGCCACCATTTTCCGATCTCTTCATCGCACCCTTTGGTCTTGCTGAGTGACGCTACGTCAGCCTTGGGTTTTGCGTTGTAAGACAGGGGCTTGGCAACCGCCTTCTGGTCATGCCCGCTCGGAATACTCAAAGAGCTCCGTGTTCACCACGATATTTTCGTCCTGACCGACAAAGGGGGGCACCATCACGCGCACGCCATTGTCCAGAATCGCCGGCTTGAAGCTTTTGGCGGCGGTCTGGCCGTTCACCACCGGCTCGGTCTCGACGATGCGGCAGACGACCTTTTGCGGAATGCGCACCGAAAGCGGCTCGTCGCCGTAATATTCGATGGTCGCCATCATGCCGTCCTGCAGGAAGGGGCGGCGGTCGCCCAAAAGGTCGGCATCCAGCTCGGTCTGGTCAAAGGTTTCGCTGTCCATGAAGATCAGCTTGCCATCGGATTCATACAGGAATTGCTGGTCCTTGTTGTCCAGCCGCACCTGTTCGACCTTGTCCTCGCTGCGGAATCGCTCGTTCAGCTTGCGGCCGTCGCGCAGGTTCTTCATCTCGACCTGTGCGAATGCGCCGCCCTTGCCGGGTTTGACGTGACTGACCTTGACCGCAGCCCACAGGCCGCCGTCATGTTCCAGCACGAAGCCGGGCTTGATCTCATTGCCATTGATCTTGGCCATGTGAAAACACCATGAAAATGTTGAGAAAATCACTTCGGCTCAGGGTTGAACCGGGATTGGCGGCACCTATATCCATTGACGAAGGTCAAGGCAACCGAAACGCGGTTTCGGCGATGTCAAGATGGCGGTCTTTGCAGGCCCTGTCGTGAAATTGTTGCCAAAGCCGGGATAAATGTGCCAATGCAGGTGTCTTGCATCCAGCGCATGGCGGTCATGCAGCCAGAGGCATACCGAATCACGGCGCGGATCGGGTAAGCCGGCCTGCGCCACCAAATATGGGCAAGGACTGACGGCTGGCCCGGTCGTGGAAATATTTGGCGGGGCACCGCAATAAGAACAGGATAACGTTAGATGCGCGATTTCGTGGATGGTTCGGCTTTCAATTTCGAACAGGGGCAGCGCGCCCGCAAGCTTTTTGCTGCGGTTGTGCTGGCCGCGCTGGACGACGCGATCGCGGATGACAAAAAATACGGCAACGGGCCCGATCAGATTGCACGTTGGGCACGCTCGCGCGATGGCCGCGAAGTGCTGTCCTGTGCCGGCATCGACCCCAATGAACGTGTGGTCAAGGGCCTGATGGAATTCGTGGCCAAGGGCGTGCGCACCTCGGTCGCGCTGTCGCGCGAGGAAAGCGAACGTCGCCACGCCGCCGAGGAAGCCGACGCCGCATAAATCTGCGCGCCACGCAGACGCATCTGGGCCGTCCTTTGGGGCGGCCTTTTTTGTTGCGCTACTGGAAAAGATGCAGCGCCAGGGGCGCGATGATCGAGGTCAGAACCGCGTTCAGCCCCATGCCGATGCCGGCAAAGGCGCCGGCGGTCTCGTTGACCTGAAAGGCGCGGGCGGTGCCGATGCCATGCGCGGCCACGCCCAGCGAAAACCCCCGCGCCCGCCAGTCGCGGATCCTGAGCGCATTCAGCAGCGGCGTCGCGATGATCGCGCCAAAGACCCCGGTCAGCAGCACCAGCACGGCGGTGATCGTGGGTTCGCCCCCCAGCCCCTCGGCGATGCCGATGGCGACGGGGGCGGTGGTCGATTTCGGCGCAAGGCTGGCCAGCATCACCTCGGACAGGCCAAAAGCCTTGGCGATGGCCAGAACCGAGACCACCGCCGTTGCCGACCCCGCCAGCAGCGCCGCGATCAGCGGCAGCGCGGCGCGCCGCACGCGTCGCAGATTGTCGTAAAGCGGCATTCCCAAGGCCACCGTGGCCGGCCCCAGCATGAAATGGACGAATTGCGCGCCCTCGAAATAGGTCTGATAGCTGGTGCCGCTAATCCACAGCAAAAGCGCAAGGATCACTACCGCCGCCAGCACCGGATTGGCCCAGCTTTGCCGGTTCATCCTGCGAAAGAAGGTGTCGCCCAGCCAATAGGCGATCAGCGTCGCCGTCAGCCACAGCAGCGGCTCGCGGCTCAGATAGCTCCAGATCAGGGCGGGGTCGCTCATTCCTCGGTCTCGCCGGTCCATTTCGCGACGAATTTGAAGACCAGCGCCCCCGCCGCGATGGCCAGCGCGGTCGAGACCATCACCGCCAGCGCGATCGCCAGCCCGTTTTCGCGAAACTCGCCCAGATGGGCGACGACGCCGACGCCCGCCGGCACGAAAAACAGCGACAGGTTCCCGAGGATCGTGGTGGTGACGGGCCGCAGCAGCCCGGCCAGCGACGGCCGCAGGCTGCAACTGATCACCAGCAGCATCAGCCCCAGGACCGGGCCGGGCAGCGGCAGGCCAAGGCCGCGCGTCGCGACCTCGCCGATCAGTTGAAAGCTCAGGATGATGCAAAGGGCAGGAATCATGGTTCCCAAGCTAGCATCCCGATGTTCTTGTGTTGATCCCTTAAATCTTGTGGATAAGCGGGTCGGGCAGCCAATATATGGTGGTTTCGGTTGACTCGGACCCGGCAATCGCCAAGAATTCCCGCATTTACGGCATGGAATGGAATCCCGTCTTGCGCTTTGACCGGCTTCGCCTCAACGGCTTCAAAAGCTTCGTGGACCCGACCGATCTGGTCATCCATGAGGGGCTGACGGGCGTGGTCGGGCCGAATGGCTGTGGCAAGTCGAACCTGCTTGAGGCGCTGCGCTGGGTCATGGGTGAAAACCGCCCCACCGCCATGCGCGGCGAGGGGATGGAGGATGTGATTTTCGCTGGCACCGCGCGGCGTTCCGCCCGCGCCCATGCCGAGGTCACGCTGACCATCGACAACAAGGACCGCCTTGCCCCCGCCGGGATGAATGACAGCGATTCACTGGACATCACCCGCCGCATCACCCGCGATGCCGGCAGCGCCTATCGCATCAACAGCAAGGAAGTGCGTGCCCGCGACGTGCAGATGCTGTTTGCGGACGCCTCGACCGGGGCGCATTCGCCGGCGCTGGTGCGGCAGGGGCAGATATCGGAGCTGATCAACGCCAAGCCCAAGGCGCGCCGCCGGATTCTGGAAGAGGCGGCGGGGATTTCCGGTCTTTACCAGCGCCGCCACGAGGCCGAACTGAAGCTGAATGCCGCCGAGGCGAACCTGACCCGCGTCGATGACACGCTGGACCAGCTTTCGACGCAGGCCGCAAGCCTTGCCCGTCAGGCCCGCGCCGCCGCCCGCTATCGCGAGATCGGCGCCGCCCTGCGTCAGGCCGAGGGTCTGCTTTTGTATCGCCGCTGGGCCGAGGCGGATGCCTCGCGCATGGCGGCGGCCGAGGCGCTGCGCGAGGCGATCCGCGCCGCCAACGATGCCGAGGCCGCTGCCCGCCGCGCCATTGCCGCCCGCGAGGCCGCCGATGCGCATCTGCCGCCTTTGCGCGAGGAAGAGCAGGTCGCCGCCGCGATCCTGTCCCGCGCCACTGTCGAACGCGAGGCGCTGGACGAGGCCGAGGCCCGCGCCGCGCAGGCGATCCAGACCCTTCTGGCGCGGATCGCCCAGCTGGATCGTGACATCGACCGCGAATCCGCCCTGAACCGCGATGCGGGCGAGGTGATCGAGCGCCTTGTCTGGGAAAAGCGCGAACTGGAAAAGGCGGGGCAAGGCCATGACGAGCGTCTGGACGCCGCCGCCGAGGTGGCCGATGCCGCTGCCGAGGCGCTGCGCGAGGTCGAGGCGAAACTGGCCGAGCTGACCGACGAATCCGCCCGCCTTGCCGCCCGTCACCAATCGGCCGAGCGGCTGGTCCATGACCTGCGCCAGATGCTGGACCGCGCCAGCCGCGCCGCCGCCGATGCCGATGCCGCCGCCGCCCGCGCCACCGAGACCGGGGTCGAGGCCGAGGCCGCCCGCGAGGCCGCCGAAGAGGCGCAGGACACCGCCCGCGAGCGTGTCGAGGCCGCCGAGGACGCGCTTTCCGCCGCCGAGGAATCCCGCGCCGCGCTGGAGGCCGAGGAATCCGCAGCCCGCGCCACCCGCGCCGAGGCCGAGGGCGAGGTCTCGGCCCTGAATGCCGAAATGGCGGCGCTGAAGCGTCTGGTCGAACGTGGCGACGGCGGCGGCAAGTCGATGCTGGACCATGTGCGGGTCGCGCGCGGTTATGAGGCCGCCTTCGGGGCCGCGCTGGGGGATGATCTGTCGGCGGGGCTGGCCATGGATGGCTCGGGCTGGCATGCGCTGCCGGGCTATGACGCGGCCCAGCCGCTGCCCCAGGGCGCCGAGCCGCTGGCGCCGCATGTGGACGGCCCCGACGCCTTGGCGCGGCGGTTGTCGCAGGTCGGGCTGGTCGCCGATGCGCAGGCGGGGGCGGCGATGCAGGCGGGTCTTTTGCCCGGTCAGCGGCTGGTCACGCGCGATGGCGATCTGTTCCGCTGGGACGGGATGCGGGTGATGGCGGGCGAGGCCTCGTCCTCGGCGGCGCTGCATCTGCAAAAGGTGAACCAGCTGACCGAGCTGACCGCGCAGGCCGGCGCCGCACAGGCCCGTGCGGAGGATGCCGCCGCCGCCCATCAGGGCCTGCGCGACCGCCACGCCGCCGCGACCGAGGGCGAAAAGCGTGCGCGCGACGCCCGGCGCGAGGCGGAGCGGGGCCTTTCTGACGCAGCCCGCGCCGTGACCCGCGCCGAGTCCGATCTGTCCATGGCGCAAAGCCGCGCCGAATCCGCCCGTGCCGAACTGGCCCGCCACCATGCCGATGCCGGCGACGCCCGCGCCCGCCTGTCCGAGGCCGAGCGTGCCCTGGCCGATCTGCCCGACCGGGGCGCGGCCGCATCGGCGCTTGAACATGCCCGCACCGGGGTCGAGGCGGCGCGCATCGCCACCATGACCCGGCGCGGCGCGCTGGACGAATTGCGGCGCGAGGCGAATGCCCGGCTGAAGCGCCTGCAGGAAATCGCCAAGGAGGAATCCGGCTGGCGCCTGCGTCTGGATCAGGCCGGCACCCGCGCGGCGGAACTGTCCGCCCGTCGCGACCAGACCGCCGACGAACTGGAGGAGGCCGAGGCGCAGCCCGAGATTCTGGCCGAACGCCGCGAGGTCCTGACCGAGGCCGAGGCTGTCGCCGCCGCCCGCCTGACCCGCGCCCGCGCCGCGCTCTCCGCCGCCGATCAGGCCCTGCGCGTCGCCGCCGAGGGCGAACGCGACGCCGAACGCGCTGCCTCGGACGCGCGCGAAACCCGCGCCGCCCGCGAAGCCCGCACCGAGGCCGCGACCGAGGCCGAGGCCGCCGCCCGTGCCCGCATCCATGAGGAAACCGAGGCCACGCCCGAGGCCTTGCTGGAAAGCCTTGGTGAGGTCGAGGAGATCGCCCCCGCCGCGCTTGAGGATCGCGTCGCCCGCCTGCGCCAAAGCCGCGACGCGCTGGGGGCTGTCAACCTGCGCGCCGACGAGGACAAGCGCGAGCTGGAGGTCGAGCGCGACCGCCTGAGCGGCGAAAAGAACGACCTGACCGAGGCCATCCGCAAACTGCGCCAAGGGATCGGCAGCCTGAACCGCGAGGGGCGCGAACGCCTTCTGGCGGCCTTTGACACGGTGAACGCCAATTTCACCACGCTTTTCACCCATCTGTTCGGCGGTGGCGAGGCGCGCCTGGTGCTGGTCGAATCCGACGATCCTCTGGAAGCCGGGCTGGAAATCATGTGCCAGCCTCCGGGCAAGAAACTCAGCGTGCTGAGCCTGCTTTCAGGGGGCGAACAGACGCTGACGGCGCTGGCGCTGATCTTTGCGGTCTTTCTGGCCAACCCCGCCCCGATCTGCGTGCTCGATGAGGTAGACGCGCCGCTGGACGACGCCAACGTCACCCGTTTCTGTGACCTGATGGATGAAATGACCCGCCGCACCGACACGCGCTTTCTTGTGATCACACACCACGCCGTCACCATGTCGCGCATGGACCGGCTGTTTGGTGTGACCATGGTGGAACAGGGCGTCAGCCAGCTGGTCAGCGTCGATTTGAAGCGGGCCGAGGCTCTGGTCGCCTGACCGCAGGTCAGGTAAGACAGCCTCGTTACCCGGAGTTTTCCATGCGTTCCCTGATTCCCCTGTTGGTTGCGGCCTTCCTCGCCGCGCCATCCGCCTTTGCGCAGGTGCAGGGCGATCCCGAAGTGATCGCTTTGCTGATGGAGGATGCCGGGCTCAAGGCCAGACGCAGCACCGCCGAGGACGGTGCCCCGATGCTGCAAAGCAATATCGACGGCATTGAATTCTATGTCTATTTCTACGACTGCGCCAAGGTTTGCGGGGCGCTGCAATTCGCCGCCGGCTTTGATCTCGATGAGGCCATGCCGATGGAGATGGCCAATCTGTGGAACCGCGACCGCCGTTTCGGCAAGGTTTATCTGGATCGCACCGGTGATCCTTTCGTCGAAATGGATATCGGGCTTGCAGGCGAGGGTATCGGACGCGACAATTTTCTGGATGCGCTGGATACCTGGCGCGTTATCCTGAGCGAATTCCGTGATTTCATCGACTGGTAGGAGAATGTGATGACCATCGAGACGAAACTGGCCGAACTGGGGATCACCCTGCCCGACGCGCCCGCACCGGCGGCGAATTATGTGCCCTATGTGATCTCGGGGAACACGCTTTACGTCTCGGGGCAGATCAGCCCGCTGAAGGGCCGGCTGGGCGCCGATATGACGGTCGAGGCCGGGGCCGAGGCGGCGCGCGGCTGCGGGCTGGCGCTGCTGGCGCAGGCCAAGGCGGCGCTGGGATCGCTGGACCGCGTGAAGCGCGTGGTGCGGCTGGGCGGCTTTGTCAGCTCGACGCCGGAATTCACCGACCAGCCCGAGGTGATCAATGGCTGCTCGAACCTGATGGTCGAGGTCTTCGGCGACAAGGGCCGCCATGCCCGCGCCGCCGTCTCGGTCCCGGCCTTGCCGCGCGGTGTCGCCGTCGAGATCGACGCCATTTTCGAGATCGCATGATGAGCTTGCATGCCGATTTCCTGCGCCTGCCGATCGCGCATCGCGGGCTGCACCGTCCGGGCCTGCCCGAAAACAGCATGGCGGCGTTTCGGGCTGCCATCGCCAATGGCTATGGCATCGAATGCGATATCCAGCGCGCCATGGACGGCACGCCCATGGTCTTTCACGACTATGAGCTGAAGCGCCTGACCCATGAGACGAACGGCACCGTCGCCGCCTCGACGCCGCAGCATCTGGCGCGGCTGCGGCTTCTGGGCACGGACGAGCAGATTCCGACGCTGGCCCAGATGCTGGCCGAGGTCGCTGGCCGGGCGCCCCTGCTGATCGAGATCAAGGACCCGACGATGGATGCCAGCGCCGCTGTCGGCAAGCTGCCCGAGCGCGTGGCAACGGAACTGGCCGGCTATCAGGGGCCGGTTGCCGTCATGTCCTTCAACCCGCATGTCATCGCCGCATTTCACAAGGCCGCGCCGGGTATCGCGGTCGGGCTGACCACCTGCGGCTATGAGGCCGGCGAATGGCCGATGCTGGACGATGCGCGCCGCGCGCATCTGGCCGCCATTGCCGATTTCGACGCGGTGGGCGCCAGCTTCATCTCGCATGATCGCAATGATCTGGAAAATCCGGCGGTGACGGCGCTCAAGGCGCGGGGCGTGCCGGTGCTGACCTGGACCGTGCGCTCGCATGATCAGGAGGTCGAGGCGCGCCGCGTCGCCGACAACATCACCTTCGAGGATTATCTGGCCAATACCGTCTGAGCGTGGCCGGAAAGGGGAAGACATGAGCAAGGCGATGATCGTGACCGGCGGCTCGCGCGGGATCGGCCGCGCGGTGGCATTGCTGGCCGCCGAACGCGGCTGGGACGTGGCGATCAGCTGGCAGCGCGATGACGCTGCCGGCGCCGAGGTTCTGGCCGCCATCCGCGCCCATGGCCGCCGCGCGGTCGGGCTGCGCGGCGACGTGGCCAATGAGGCGGATGTGCTGGCGCTGTTCGACGCCGCCGAGCGGGAATTCGGGCGGCTCGATTCCGTCATCGTCAATGCCGGCATTCTGGCGCAGACCATGCCGCTGGCCGAGATGAGCGCCGAGCGCATCCAGCGCATCATCGACGTGAATGTGGTCGGCGCGCTGTTGACCGCGCGCGAGGCGGCGCGGCGGTTGGGACGGGGAATGGATCAGCCCTCGGCCTCGGTGGTGCTGGTCAGTTCGGCTGCGGCGCGGCTGGGGGGTGGCGGCAATTACGTCGATTACGCCGCCAGCAAGGGCGCGCTGGATACGCTGTGCATCGGCCTGTCGCGCGAGCTTGCGGCGCAGAATATCCGCGTCAATGCCGTCCGTCCCGGGCTGATCGAAACCGAGATCCACGCCTCGGGCGGGAACCCGGACCGGACGCAGCGGCTGGCCTCGGGGGTGCCGCTGGGCCGGCCCGGACAGGCCGAGGAGGTCGCCGAGGCGATCCTGTGGCTGGCCAGCGAGCAGGCAAGCTATGTCACCGGCGCAAATGTCGAAGTCACCGGGGGGCGCTGACAAAGCGCCGCCGGACACCTATCTTGCCGGGCATGAGCGAACTGACCGTCTCCGTCCTGCCGCAGATTTCCAGCCTCGACGCCGCCGAATGGGATGGCACCGGGGCGGGCGCGAACCCGTTCACCAGCCACCGCTTTCTGGCGGCGCTCGAGGCCTCAGGCTCGGTCGGGCAGGGGACGGGCTGGCACCCCAGCCACCTGATCGCGCGGCTGGACGGGCAGGTGGCGGGTGTCGCCCCCGCCTATCTCAAGACCCACAGCCAGGGCGAATACATCTTTGACCACGCCTGGGCGCAGGCCTATGAGCGCGCGGGCGGGCGCTATTACCCCAAGCTGCAATGCGCGGTGCCCTTTACCCCGGTGACCGGGCCAAGGCTGATCGCGAAGGCCCCGGCCGTGCAGGCGGCCCTGTTGCAGGCCATGGCGCAGGTGGCGCGGCAATCGGGCCTTTCGGGCGCCCATATCACCTTCTGCACCGAGGCCGAGGCGCGTCTGGGCGAAGAGGCCGGCTTTCTGGCCCGCGCGAGCGAACAGTTCCACTGGCTCAATCAGGGCTATGCCAGTTTTGAGGATTTTCTGGCGCAGCTTTCCTCACGCAAGCGCAAGGCGATCCGCAAGGAACGCGAGCGGGCGCAGGGTTTCGGCGGCACCATCCGCAGCCTGACCGGCGACCAGATCCGAGCGGACCATTGGGATGCCTTCTGGGCCTTCTATCAGGACACCGGCGGGCGGAAATGGGGCAGCCCCTATCTGACGCGCGAGTTCTTTGACATCCTGCACGACACCATGCGCGACGACTGCCTGCTGGTTCTGGCCGAGCGCGACGGCGTGCCGGTCGCGGGTGCGCTGAACCTGATCGGGCCGGATGCGCTATATGGCCGCTATTGGGGCTGCCTCGAGGATCACCGTTTCCTGCATTTCGAGCTCTGCTATCACCGCGCCATCGACTGGGCGATCGAATACGGCATTCCCCGGGTCGAGGCCGGCGCGCAGGGTGAACACAAGCTGGCGCGCGGCTATATGCCCAGCCAGACCCATTCGCTGCATTGGGTCGCGGATGAGGGCTTTCACGACGCCATCGCCGATTACCTGACCCGCGAGGCCGAGGCGGTCAGCGACGAGATCGCCGCCCTGACCGAGATGGGGCCGTTCCGGCGCGGGCCGCTGGCGGGCTAGGTGCGGCGGAACTGGCGGAAGGCCTCGGATGCGGCCCAGCCCGCGGCGATGGCGATGGCCAGCGACATGATCCCGTAAACAAAGGGATTTTCCAGCGCGAGGCGATAGAGCCAGCGCTCCAGCCCGACCTTGCGCACCTCGATCGGGGCACGGAACGTGTCGGTGACCTTGCCGCCGCGCAACAGGAAGATGCGGGCGCTGTAATCCCCCTCGATCAGGTTGGCGGGCAGGCGCACATCGGCGCGAAACAGCGTCTGTTCGGCCAGCCGCACGGCGCCATTGTCCAGCCGGTAAAGCCCGTCGGCCTCGCGCAGGCGGATCAGCGCCTCGGTATAGGGGACGGCATCCTCGACATCCAGAGGACCGGCAAAGCTGCGCATCGCCAAGGGCACCGAGACGCGATGGCGCTGGTCCTCCTCGGGGGTCAGGATCAGGTGCAGGGGCCGGGTCGAGGCGACGACGTAAAAGCTGGGCGCGGCGCCGATGCTGACGCGGCCGGTATTGATCCAGATGCCCAGCGTGCGTTCCTTGTGGCGCACCGTGACCGGCTCGGACGGGCCGGCGACGGCGACGACGACGTCCAGCGGCTCGCCCTCGGGGATCGGCGTCTCGCGCTTGATGGCGCCGTAGATGATGATCTCGGAGCCGTCGAAATTGGTGGTGATGTCGATATCTTCATGCGAGATGCCGGCAACGATCTGCTCGGGCGGCTCGGGCGGGGGCGCGGGTGTTGCGGCGGGCGCCTGCGCAAGGCCGGGCAGGGCTGTCAGCAGCAGGATCAGGGCGGCGTGGCGGATCATTTCAGGATCCCCGGCGTGATCGAATAAAGATCGTCGGGGCGCAGGAACAGGTCCAGCGCCAGCTTGCCGCAGACCGCCAGCACCAGAAGCGCCAGCAGGATGCGCAACTGCTCGGCCCGCAAGCGCGCGCCCCATTGCGTGCCGATCTGCGCGCCGACCACGCCGCCGATGATCAGAAGCACCGCCAGCATGACATCGACGGTATTCGACGAGACCGCATGCATCAGCGTCGTATAGGCCGAAAGAAAGGTGATCTGAAACAGCGAGGTGCCGATGACGACCTTGGTCGGCATGCCCAGCAGATAGATCATCGCCGGCACCATGATGAAGCCGCCGCCGACCCCCATCAATGCGCCCAGAACCCCCACCACCGCGCCGACACCCAAGACCGGAATGGCGCTGATATAAAGGCCAGAGGCGCGGAATTTCATCTTGAGCGGCCAGCGATGCACCCAGCCGTGCTGGTGGCGCCGCGTCGGCTTGATCGGGCCGCTGACCCGGGTGCGGCGCAGCGCGCGCAGGCTTTCCTGCCCCAGCCGCGACAGCAGGTTGAACAGCAGCACCCCCTGCAGCATCATCGCGCCGATCAGGCCCAGAAAGATCACGTAGCACAGCTGCACCACCAGATCGACCTGCCCCAGCCGCGACAGCAGGTTGAACAGCAGCACCCCCAGCGACGAGCCGACAAGCC
>JAGPGI010000022.1 GCA_018056045.1 Paracoccus sp. (in: a-proteobacteria) | reverse complement strand
GGCCAAGCGCGTTCTTGGGTTCGCGCCCGATCCAGATGTTCTCGGCCACCGTCATCGTGTTCATCAGGTTCAGTTCCTGATGGATCATGGCGATGCCGGAATTCAGCGCATCCAGCGGCGTGCGGATATCCAGCTTGCGCCCGGCGAAACGCACCTCGCCCCGGTCGGGGTTATAGACGCCGGCGATGATCTTCATCAGCGTCGATTTTCCGGCGCCATTCTCACCCATCAGGGCATGAACGGAACCGGGGCGGATCTTCAGCTGCACGTCGTCAAGCGCGACAACGCCGGGGAATTCCTTGCGGACATTGTCCACTTCCAGAATGAATTCGCCCTCGAACACGCCGCGCGCATTCGCACCTTGGCCGTCAAGCATGGTCCTCTCCTCCCATCGGGTCCCTGGCGGACGCCCGGGCTTTTGCCCCGGACGCCGCAAGCTTGTGGCCGGCCTACTTACTTGTAGTCGGCAAGGTTCGCCGGGGTGACCAGCTCGAAGGGCACGAAGACCTTCTGCTCGGTCGCCTCGCCCCGGGCGAGCTTCAGCGCGGTATCGACCGCGCCGCCGCCCTGACCGGCGGCGTTCTGGAACACGGTCACGTCCAGATCGCCCGCCTCCATCGCGGCCAGCGCGTCGGCGGTGGCGTCAACGCCGCCCACGATCATGTCGTCCATCGAGATGCCGGCGGTCTTCAGCGCCTGAATGGCACCGATCGCCATCTCGTCGTTGTTCGAGACCACGGCGTCGAATTGCAGCCCGGCCGACAGCCAGTTGGTCATCAGGTCGGCGCCCTTGGTGCGCGACCATTCGGCGGTCTGCTCCTCGACCACCTTCATGAACTTGCAGTCATCGGTGGCGATCACGTCATGCACGTCCTGGGTGCGCATCCGCGCGGCCTGGTTCGACAATTCGCCCATCATGATGACGATATTGGCGCCCTCGCCCTTGCCCTTTTCCTTGAGCAGACGGCAGACCTCCTGCGCTTCCAGCGTGCCGGATTCCTTTTCGTCCGAGGCCACGAAGGCCTGTTTCTCGGGCAGGCTGTCCAGGTTCACCGGCTGGCGGTTGACATAGACCAGCGGGATGCCGGCATCGGCGGCGGCCTGCGACATGGCGACGGTGGCATCGGTATCGACCGGGTTCACGATGATCGCATCCACGCCCGAGGCGACAAAATTCTGGATCTGGTTCAGCTGCTTGCCGACATCGTTCTGGGCGTCCTCGATCTGAAGCGTCACGCCCTCGAGACCGTTGGCATGGTCCTGCATGCCGTTGCGCAGCACGGTCAGGAAGTTGTCGTCGAACAGCGCCATCGAAACGCCGATATTCTCGGCCGAGGCCGTTCCGGCAATGCCCACGGCCAGCGCGGTCGTGATCATGAATTTTTTCATTCTGGGTCTCCTCCTCTGTCGGCGTCCGGCGGCGCCATTATTTGCCGGAACCTGCTGCGGGACAGACCTCTCCGGTCCGCCGGCAGCGGTTGTGGTGATCCTGTCGGTTCGCGCGATTTGGCGTCGGCTCCTCGTCCGGACGCAACGTCACGATTCCCGATCTGCGGCCTTGGGTCAATCGTTTCGCGCGCCGAATTCCATCATCCATGATGGGTTCTGACCGAAGCAATGATGTAATCACCTCATGAACTCGCTTTCCGGGGTCCAGACCTCGCTGGGAAAGAAGCGCTGGCCCGGAATCTCGGCCATGCCCTTTTCCGAGGTGGCGATCATCAGCGCGATCAGGTCGGTGGCCAGCTGGCGGATGGGCGTTCCCAGCACCACGCTGATCGTCTGGTCCTGCAGGCCCGATTGCGATTCCGGGGTCAGCTCGTTCACGATCAGCACCACGCGCGGTGCGGCCCGCGCCTCGCGCACCGCCTGAATCGCGCCCTCCATGCCGCCGCCAGCGACATAAAGCCCGACCAGATCGGGATGACGCGCCAGAAGGTCGCTGGTCGCCTCATAGGTCAGCTGCCGGGTTTCCAGATTGATCTGCGTGTCCAGCAGCTGAAAATCCGGCGCGGCATCGCGGAAAAAACTGCGAAATCCGGTCTCGCGCAGCTCGTGGCCGTGAAAACGCGGACCGCCCACGAATAGCCCGACCTTGCCCGGCTGCCGTGCCAGCTTCGAGATGAACCAGCCCGCGATCCGCCCGACCTTCAGGTTATTGGTGCCGAAATAGCTTTCGCGCACCCCTTGGGCGAAATCCGACAGCAGCGCATAGACCGGCATGCCAGAGCCGCGCAGCGTCTGCACCGCCTGCGTGACCAGATGATGGTCAAGCCCGGTCGCCGCCACCGCATCGACGCGGCCCTTGAGCGACAAAAGGATCTCGGCCAGTTCCTCGGGCCGGGCCGTCTCGGCGAAGCGCGAGACGATCTGCACCCGGCGCAGCATGCAGGCCCGCGCCTGCGCCTCGAAGATGCTCAGCACGTCCTGATAAAAGGCATGGCGCGGCTTTTGCAGCACCAGCCCCAGCCGGAATTCCGGCTTGTCGGCCAGAAGCCGGTAACGGATGACATTGGCGCCGTGATAGCCGATGGCCTCGGCGGCCTCATGGACGCGGCGCACGGTTTCCTCGCGCACGTTGTGGCGCCCGTTCAGGACACGGTCGACGGTCGCGGTGCTGACACCGGCGGCTTTGGCAAGATCAATGATGGTCGGGCGGCTCATGGGCGGATTCGCATTATGGGAATGATGCAAACCTATCATTCCCATGATGTGCCGCGACATGTTTTCCGCACCCATCTGCATGGTCAGCTATAATCCACCCAGACGCCGCCCTGATCGGCCGAGCGCACGCAGTTCTCGACCCAGCGCACGCCCTCGATCCCGGCCTCGATACCGGGATAGCGCAGGCCGGCGACGCGGTCCGGCGCGCGCTCGTCCAGCGCCTCGATCACGAGGGCGAAGCGGTAGTAAAGATTGGCCCAGGCCTCGAAGAGCCCCTCGGGATGGCCGCCGCTGATGCGGTCATCGCCCGAGGTTTCGGGATGCAGATAGCCCATGCCGCGATCCAGCAGCCGCGGCGGCTCGCCCTGAACTTCAAGGCTCAGCTGGTTCGGATGCTCGTCCCACCATTCGATCGAAGCTTTCGAACCGACGATCCGCACCTTCTGGCTGTGCATGGCGCCGGCATTGACGGCCGAGGTCCAGAGCGTCCCGAATGCCCCGCCCTCATATTCCATCAGCGTGACGGCATTATCCTCGAGCGGTGCGCGCGAGGCGATGAAGCTTTGGCGCGCGCACATCAGGCGGCGGATCTTCAGCTCTGGGCAGATCACCTCGGCCAGATACAGCGGATGCGTGGCCAGATCGCCCAGCACATAGGAGGGGCCGGCGAATTTCGGATCGACGCGCCAGCGGATCGCCGGGTTCGCGTCCTCGACCGCCTCGTTGTGGAAGCCATGGGCGAATTGCAGGTTGACCAGCCGGATCTCGCCCAGCGTGCCGTCGGCGACCAGACGGGCGGCCTCCTCGATCATCTGATAGCCGGAATAGCCATAGGTCACGCCGACGAGCAGGTTCCGTTCCACGGCGATGCGCTGCAGGTCCAGCGCCTCGGCGGTGGTGAAGGTCAGAGGCTTTTCGCAGATCACATGGATGCCGGCCTCAAGCGCGGCTTTGGAGATTTCGTAATGGGTGTTGTTGGGCGTGGCGATGGACACAGCGCGGATGCCGTCGGGGCGCGCGGATTCGGCCGCGAACATCGCCTTGTAATCGGCATAGCAGCGATCAGGATCCAGCCCAAGCTCGACCCCGAAGGCACGGCCACGCGCCGCGTCCAGATCGAAGGCCCCGGCGACCAGTTGGAAATAGCGGTCGCGTTCGGCGGCCGAGCGGTGGATATAGCCGATCTGGCTGCCCTTGCCGCCGCCGACCATGGCCCAGCGGATGGCCGCTTTCGTCTGACGTTCGCCGTTGATCATGCTGCTGTTTCCGTGCTTGCGTGGACAAAGCCCACTGATTTCAGATAGTCGCGCGAGGCTTTGACATCGGCCAGCGAGCCGCCGGCATTGCGGGGGTCGCGTTCCTGCTCGACGGTGATGAAGCCGCCATAGCCGCGTTCGGTCAGAAAGGCGTGGATGGCGGGATAATCGATCACGCCGTGCCCGATGGGGCACATGACGCCCTCTGCGCAGGCTTCGAAAAAACGGATGCGGCGGGACATGACATCGGCATAGGTCGCGGCGTCGATATCCTTGAAATGGATATAGTCGATGCGCTCCCACCATTGGCTGAGCACCGTCAGCGGGTCCATGCCGGAATAGAGACTGTGGCCGGTGTCGATGCAGAAGCCGGCCTCGTCGGCGGGCAGATCGGCGGCGATACGGGTGATCTCATCGGCGAATTCGATATAGCCGCCGGCATGGGGGTGAATGACCGCGCGCACGCCGAATTCGTCCCGCGCCACGGTGGCGATGGCGCGGATATTGCCGACCATGCCGGCCCATGCGGCATCATCCAGACGCGGCGCGCGGTCGGAATGGCCGGCGGCATAGTCACGCTCGTCATGGCCCCAGTCCATGACCGTGAGATAAGGCGCGGCAAAACGCTGGCCGGGCGCCTGCGGCGGCTTTGGCAAGGCGGTGATCAGCGCGCAGATCTCGCGCGTCTGGCGCAGCAGATTGTCGCGATTGGCGGGATCGACCAGATCGTCGAAGATCGTGCCTGCGACGATGTAAAGGCCCCGCGCCTGCAGTGCCTCGGCCACGGTCGCGACCTCAAGCGGCATATAGCCGTAGGGGCCAAGCTCAAGCCCGCCATAGCCGGCGGCCGCCACCTCATCCAGCACCAGCCGCCAGTCGGGCAGATGCGGATTGGCAATATCATCCACGCCCCAGCAGCAAGGCGCCGTGGTCACCATCATCGACATGTCGGAACTCTCTCCCCTGGGCCTGCGGCGGCCCCGTCTGCACAGGGATAGCCGTGGCGCTGCGACGAAGCCATCGAATGTTTGATTGGATTCCATCAAATTCCGGCTGTGGATCGCGCGTGTCCCTGCTAGGCTGGATCCGAGGACAGGAGGCGCCATTGGCCAGAAAGCCGACCCTGGGCGATGTTGCGCGGCTGGCCGGGCTGTCGCCGGCCACCGTGGACCGGGTCATCAATCACCGCGGCGGCGTCGATGCCGACAAGGAAGAGCGCGTCCTGCGCGCCGCGCGCGAGCTGGGGCTGGACCGGCGGCTCGATTTTACCCATCGCCAGATCCGGCGCATCACGGTGATGATGCAGCCGCCCGAAAACCCCTTTCACGCCGAGCTGCGCAAGGGCATCGAGGCCGCCCGCAAGCTGGTCGCCGCGCTGAATATCCAGGTCGCCATCGTCCAGACCCGCATCGACCAGCCGCAAGAGACCGCGCGCCGCATCCGCGCCCTGCCCGGCCATGCCGACGGGCTGATCATCTCGGCGCAGGAGCATCCCGAGATCGCCTCGGCGCTGATGGCGATTCGCGCCGCCGTGCCGGTGATCACCGTCGCGTCAGATATCGAGGCCTCGGGGCGGCTGGCCTATATCGGCCCCGATGACGCCCGCTCGGGCCGGATCGCGGCCGATCTGATGGGGCTGTTTCTGGGCCGTGAGGGCGGCGGCGTGCTGATCGTCGCCGGGCATTTCGACCTCTCGGGGCAAAGGGCGCGGGCGCGCGGCTTCGAGAGCCTGCTCTCGGCCCGCTATCCGGCCTGCCACATCGCCCGCGTGGTCGAGACCGGCGAGGATTTCGACACCACCGCCGCCCGCGTCCACGAGGCGCTGTCGCAGGATCCGGCGATCCGGGGAATCTATCACATGTCGCTGGGCGCGGTCGGCATTGTCGATGCCATCGACCGGCTGGGCCGCCGCGACGAGATCCATGTCATCACCCATGAGCTGACCCCGAACCGCCGTCGCCTGCTGCGCCAGCGCCGCCTGCATGCGATTCTGGATCAGGACCCGCATCTTGAGACGCGCCTTGCCATCGAGGCCATGGCGCGGCATTTCGGTCGGCTCGAAGGGGCGGTCAGCTCGATCCATACCGCCGTGCAGATCTTCATGCCCGAAAGCCTCTAGGCCGCCATCCGGCAGGATCAGGCCAGCAACTGCCCCGCCAGCGAATTCGGCGCGCTATGGGTGATGCGCACACGGACCAGATCGCCGACCTGCGCCTGCGGCGCCTCGACGAAAACCGCGTGCAGGTAATCGGACTTGCCGACCATCTGCCCGGCCATCCGGCCCGGCTTTTCGAAGAGAACGCCGAGTTCGCGCCCGACCATGCCTTCCTGCGCCGCCTTTTGCTGTTTGCTCAGCAAGGCCTGCAATTCCTGCAGGCGCGCATCGGCCACCGCGTCCTCGACCAGCGGGCGGTCATAGGCGGGGGTGCCGGGACGGGGCGAATACTTGAAGCTGAAGGCGGTGCCAAAGCCGACGCGGCGCACGAGGTCCAGCGTATCGGCATGGTCCTGATCGGTTTCGCCGGGGAAGCCGACGATGAAATCGCTGGTCAGCAGGATGTCGGGCCGCGCCTCGCGGATGCGGTCGATCAGGCGCAGATACTCGTCCACCGTATGCTTGCGGTTCATCGCCTTGAGGATGCGGTTGCTGCCCGACTGCACCGGCAGATGCAGATAGGGCATCAGCTTGGGCTCATCGCGATGGGCCTCGATCAGGTCGTCCGCCATGTCGTTGGGATGGCTGGTCGTATAGCGGATGCGCTCGATCCCGTCGATCTCGGCAACGGCACGGATCAGTCGGCCAAAGCCCCATTCGCCGCCCTCGGGCGCCGCACCATGCCAGCCATTGACGTTCTGGCCCAGCAATGTGATCTCGCGCACCCCGCGCGACACCAGATCGCGCGCCTCGGAGAGAATGCGCGCAGCCGGGCGCGAGACCTCGGCGCCGCGGGTATAGGGCACGACGCAAAAGGCGCAGAACTTGTCGCAACCTTCCTGCACGGTCAGGAAGGCGGCCGGGGCGCGGCGGGTGGCGGCGGTTTTCGGCAGATGCTCGAACTTGTCCTCGGCAGGGAATTCGGTATCGACGCCGCCGCCTGCGCGCACCATGGCGGGCAGGCGGTGATAGGCCTGCGGGCCGACGACCAGATCGACCAGAGGCATGCGGCGCTGAATCTCCTCGCCCTCGGCTTGGGCCACGCAGCCGGCGACGCCGATCTTGAGGTCCGGCCGCTCGGCCTTGAGGGGCTTGAGCCGGCCAAGGTCCGAATACAGCTTTTCAGCGGCTTTTTCGCGGATATGGCAGGTGTTCAGCAGCACCATGTCCGCCTGCGACTGATCGTCGGTCAGCGTGTAGCCCTCGGCGCCCATGGCTTCGGCCATGCGCTGGCTGTCATAGACGTTCATCTGGCAGCCATAGGTCTTGATGAACAGCTTTTTGGGCGCTGCGGAATGGTCGGTCATGGGCGGCAATCCTTGGGAATGGGGCGCTGATACAGGAAAGCACCGTCCTTGGAAAGCGGATCGCCGCCCGCGCCGGCCTTGCGGCCGGTGTCAGACAAATTGCAGCGGATCGCCGGGATCGCCGCCGGTCACAAGGAACAGTTCGGGATCGACGACATAGAAGCTGTCGCCATCGGACAGGGCAAGTTCCAGCCCATCGGCGCCCCAGGCCACGATATCGTCCAGCCCGTCGCCATTCACATCGGCCACCATCCGGTCATGTTGCGAGGCATTCCAGCCCGACGCGCTGCAGAAATCACTGGACCACACCACCGGCGCGGCGAAACCCGTGCCGGTCGACAGCGAGACCAGAACGCCCCCGTCACCGAAGCCGACGATATCGGCCCGGCCGTCGCCGTTCACATCGCCCGTGGCGCGCTCATGCGTGTCGACCCGCCAGCCAGAGGCCTCACCGAAATCGTTGACCCATAGCGCGGCGCGCTGAAAGCCCGTGCCCGTGGACAGCGAGACCAGCACCCCCGCATAGCCAAAGCCAACGATATCGTCCATTCCATCGCCATTCACATCGGCCAGCATCCGTTCATGGCGTTCGACCCGCCAGCCGCCATTCTGATACGAGTAATCGTTGATCCATGTCTGCGCGGCGCCGAAGCCGGTGCCGTTCGACAGCGAAACGCTGACCCCACGCTCGCCAAAGGCCACCAGATCGGCGCGACCGTCGCCGTTCACATCCCCTGCCGTGCGTTCATGGCGCAACGCATTCCAGCCGGTATTGCTGGCGTAATCTCTCGACCAGACCGAACACCCCTGAAAGCTCGAGCCGGTGGACAGGCCCACCAGCACAGCCCAATCGCCAAAACCGACCACGTCGTCGCGTCCGTCGCCATTCACATCGGCCAGCACGCGTTCGTGCTGGCTCATCCTCCAGCCGCCATTCTGGTACGAATAGTCGTTGACCCAGCGCGCCTCGGTCCGGAACCCTTCATCGCGCGAGGCGATGATTTCGACGCCGTAATCGCTGAACCCCGCCAGATCCGCCACGCCATCGCCGTTAACGTCGCCCAATGCGCGCATGTTGCGGTCGCGCGCCCAGGTGTCCGGGGCCGTGTAGTGGAAATCATCGGTATAATACTGCCGGTGCAGCCAGGTTTCATATTGCGACAAGATGACCGGATTGCCCGAGGCATCGGTGCCCAGGGCCAGAGCCTCGTCATGGACGACATATTCAAACAGGGTTTCGCGTGACAGGACGACATCTGACGGGCTGACATTGGCAGCCAGCCATTGCGAGCCATAGCCGACATAGCCTTCCGCATTGGCCATCGCCAACGAGGCCCCCGTCCCGGCAAACAGCGAGGCATGAACGTGGTCGGAATGATCCTGGCTCGCGTATTGGGTCTCGTGGTCCTGCATCATCACCCGGTCGGCGCCGTGCTGGCGGATCAGCGCCTCGATCACGCGCACCAGATCCAGCCGGTCATAGGTATTCTGCCCGTCGGTGCTGCCGACGGTGTCAATCTCGCCCCGCCACAGCTTTTGCAGGCTCTCATAGCCCTGCGCGGCAAAGCCGTTACCGGAGCCGCCATCGGGCACGCGCAGGAAATACAGCCGGACTTGCGGCTGGCTGGCCAGATAGGCCGTGGTGATCTGGAAACTGGATCCGCCACCGGCCAGCGTCACCGTTTCCTCGACCCAGTCGCTGCTGCCGGCCATGTCGGCATAGGCCGCCTTGGCGCCGGCTTCGCGGCCAAGCCAATAGGCGTCGTTGCGCCCGGCATCGCCTGCGGTGATATAGACGGTGGTATGTTCGGCGCCGGCTTCAATGGCGTGGCGAATATCGGGATTCATGAACAGCAGATCATCGTCGATATGCGAGACGATGGTCATATTGCTGATTTTGCCATCCCCGTTCTGGTCTGTCGGTAAAGCCATCTCATTAACTCCTTGGTTACTTGTTTACGCGCTGACGCCAAAGCCGCAGATCATCCTGGGCAATGCGGGAAAAATCGCGATAAATATCAAATTCACATGCACATATAGATTACGCGCCGGCGCCTGCGAAACGCTGGAAACCCAGGCTCGGCACGCCTGAAAATGTTACCACATCCTTGCCCGAAAACGAACCGCCCCTTGGCGCGAGCACACAAATTGACCATGGTCGGGCGCATGACCGGCAATCCGGAACGCACGCCATGACCACCGACCTGACCAAGATCCCGAATATCGGCCCGGCCACCGCGCGCAGCCTGATCGCGGCCGGTATCCCGGACGCGGACGCCCTGCGCCGCGCGGGCGCGCATGAGGCCTACCGCGCCTTGCTGATCGCCGGAGAACGCCCGCATTTCATCGGCTATTACGTGTTGCAGATGGCGCTGCAGGGCCGGCCATGGAACGATTGCCGGGGCGAGGAAAAGGCCGCGCTGCGCGTCAGGTTCGATACGCTGGTGGCCGAGACGCGCGGCACCGCCCCCAGCGGGATCGAGGCCGAGTTGCGTGAGATCGGGCTGCTTGCGCCTCAGGGCGGGTCGCGCAACTGACCGGCCATGAAGCGGCCGGCGCGGCGCCATGCCTCGTCATTGTCGCCGCGAAAGCTGAGCTCCCTGTGAAGGATCAACCGGCCAGTGCGCACATCCACGAGACTGCCGAATGCCTGCAGGATCAGCGTGCTGGATTTCTGCACCACGATGAACAGCCCCTGATCGGCGCCCTCATCGCGCAGCATCGTCACCAGACATTCGGCGGTCTCGTCCGGACAGGCCTTGGCGACGGCCTCGGGGGCGATCACCCTGCCGGGCATCTCCTGTGCCAGAACCCCGGCCATCAGCTCCAGCCGCCGGGCATGGTCGCCGCGCTGGTCCTGCGCCTCATGCGAGGTGTCCAGCAGTTTGATCGGCAGGATCGCCAGCCCCTCGGCCAGCGCCGGCAGCGGGATGAACAGGATCAGGGCGAAAATCAGCGGGCGCATGCCGCAAGTCTGGACGCACCGCCCGCCCCCGCGCAACCGGGAAAAACGTCTTGCCCGGCGGGCAAAGCGCCGGAGATGCAAGGGCTTTGCGGGCAGTCTGCCCGTGCCCCCAAGCCGCCCATTGAACGCCAATCGCAGCCCCGATAGCCTGCGCCCAACCTGAACACGGAGTATGCCGCCATGAACCAACCGCAAAGCTGGGAAGCCCGCGCCGAGGAATATTCGCTTTACGGATTCACCGACATGCCCTCGGTCCATCAGCGCGGCACGGTCGTGCTGACCCATGGCGAGGGGCCCTATGTCGTCGATGTGCATGGCCGCCGCTATCTGGACGCGAATTCGGGCCTGTGGAACATGGTCGCGGGCTTTGACCACAAGGGCCTGATCGAGGCCGCGCAGGCGCAATATGCGCGCTTCCCGGGCTATCATTCCTTCTTTGGCCGCATGTCGGATCAGACGGTGATGCTGTCGGAAAAGCTGGTCGAGGTGTCGCCGTTTTCCTCGGGCAAGGTGTTTTACACCAATTCGGGCTCCGAGGCGAATGACACCATGGTCAAGATGCTGTGGTTCCTGCACGCACAGGAAGGCAAGCCGCAAAAGCGCAAGATCCTGACGCGCTGGAACGCCTATCACGGCGTGACGGCGGTGTCGGCCAGCATGACCGGCAAGCCCTATAACTCGGTCTTTGGGCTGCCCTTGGATGGCTTCATCCACCTGACCTGCCCGCATTACTGGCGCTTCGGCGAAAAAGACGAGACCGAGGAGCAGTTCGTCCAGCGCCTCGCGCGCGAGCTTGAGGACACCATTACCCGCGAGGGCGCCGACACCATTGCCGGCTTCTTCGCCGAGCCGGTGATGGGCGCGGGCGGCGTCATCCCGCCGGCCAAGGGCTATTTCCAGGCGATCCTGCCGATCCTGCGCAAGCACGATATCCCGATGATCTCGGACGAGGTGATCTGCGGCTTTGGACGCACCGGCCAGACCTGGGGCTGCCAGACCTATGACTACATGCCGGACGCGATCATTTCCTCGAAGAACCTGACTGCCGGGTTCTTCCCCATGGGGGCGGTGATCCTTGGCGAGGCGCTGGCCAAACGCATCGACGCCGCCGTCGAGGCGATCGAGGAATTCCCGCATGGCTTTACCGCCTCGGGCCATCCCGTCGGCTGCGCCATCGCGCTGAAAGCCATCGACGTGGTGATGAACGAGGGGCTGGCCGATAACGTCAACCGCCTTGCCCCGCGCTTCGAGGCGGGCCTGAAGCGCCTCGCGCAAAAGCCGAATATCGGCGAATATCGCGGCGTCGGCTTCATGTGGGCGCTGGAGGCCGTGCGCGACAAGGCCACGAAAACGCCCTTTGAGGGCACGCTTTCGGTCAGCGAACGCATCGCCAATGCCTGCACCGACATGGGCCTGATCTGCCGGCCTCTGGGTCAGTCGGTGGTGCTGTGCCCGCCCTTCATCCTGACCGAAGCCCAGATGGACGAGATGTTCGAGAAGCTGGAAAAGGCGCTGGACAAGGTCTTCGCCGAAGTAGCGTAAGAATGCGGGCGGCCCCTACCAGGGGTCGCCCCCGCCCAGGATCGCCCGCGCCATCTGCACGCGCTCGGGCCGGATGCCGGCCGAGGCGGCGAAATCCAGCACGCGCTGATCCTGTTCCAGCAGGAAATCCAGAACGAACACCGCGAATTCCGGCCGCGATGCCATGGCGCGCAGGCCCGCCACATCGCTGCCCGACTGCGCCAGCAGCGCCTCGATCAGTTCGGCATCCGCCGCGATATGGGAAAACCCGGTATCGGCAATGTCGCGCGCCTCTTGTCCCGTCATCGCATTTCCATTTTCTTTCCGAAGGTTACGGATTTCTGAACGATCAGAAAGGAATTATTAACCATTGCCCCACAAGATGCGAAGGATCATCGCGGCTGTAAAGCGGGCATTCACATGGTAGGACGCATTCTTGTCGTAGACGGTGTGCCAACCAATCGCATCACCATGAAGGTGCGGCTCAGATCCGTCTGCTATGAGGTCGCTATGGCCGCATCCGGCCAGGAGGCGCTCAGGATCGCGCGGTTGACCCATCCCCAGATGCTGTTGATCGGCGGCGGCCTGCCCGACACCACCGCTGCCGCACTTTGCGCCGCGTTCCGCAGCCAGCCGCAATATGCCGACCTGCCGATTCTGGTGCAGGCGCAGGGCAGCGAGCGGGTCGCGGCTTTGCGGGCGGGGGCCTCGGCGTTGATCGATCCGGGCGGGGACGATCTGACGCTTCTGGCGCGCATCCGCGGGTTGCTGCGCCATGAGGGCGAGACGCTCGAGGCTGCGGCGCCCTGCGGGTTTGCCGAATCCGCCGCCGACCCTGTCCATGACCCGAAGCCGCAGGCGGTGTTCATCGGCAATCAGCCGGCGACCACGCTGGGCTGGCGCCATGCGCTGCAGGACCGCGTCGGCTTTCGCATCACGGTCAGCGAGCCCGAGCGGGCCCTGGCTGAGGCCGCGACCGGCTGCGCCGCCGACCTTTACCTGATCGCCGCCGATATCCTGCAGCCGGGCGACGGCTTGCGGCTTTTGTCGGAACTGCGCTCGCGCCCCTATTCGCGCGAGGCCGCCTTTGTCATCGCGCTGCGCACGGAGCGGCGCGACATGACCCCGGTGGCGCTGGATCTCGGGGCGGGCGATGTTCTGCCCTGGGATCTGGCCGCGCCCTATGCCGTGCAGGAAAGCGCGATCCGGCTGGATGCGCAGATCGTCCGCAAGCATGAGGCCGATCGCCGCCGGCTTGAGACCCAGCGCAATATCCGGCTGGCGATGATCGACCCGCTGACCGGGCTGCACAACCGCCGCTTCGCCCTGCCCCGCCTGCACGAGATGACCGCCGAGGCTGCCGGGACGCATCGCGATCTGGCGGTCATGGTGCTGGATCTGGACCGCTTCAAACTGGTCAATGACATGCATGGTCATGCCGCCGGCGACGCGGTCCTGACCGAGATCGCCGCCCGCCTTGCCGCCGCCCTGCCCGAGGACGCCCTGCTGGCGCGCATCGGCGGCGAGGAATTTCTGGCCATCCTGCCCGATTGCACCGCTGCCGGCGCCATGCGCGTGGCCGAGGACATGCGTCAGGCGGTGGCGCTGAGCCCGGTCCGGCTGCCACCGGGCTGCGGCCGCGACATGCTGGGCGTGACCGTCTCGGCCGGGGTCGCGGTCATGTCGGGCATCGGCCAGATGCATCAGCCGCCCGACCCCGATGCGCTGTTGGCCTGTGCCGATCATGCGCTGCTGGCGGCAAAGTCCATGGGCCGGAACCGCATCGTCATGGGACCCCAGACCATCGCCGCGTGACCCCGAACGCGGCCTTGGCGCGCGAATTCCCGGCCCCCGCATGCATGGCCTGCGTTGCTTTGTCGCGGGCGCACGGGCAGAATGGCTGCGGGTGCGGTCCTTTTCATCGCCCCCCGTCTCTCATAGATGAAAGGCGAACAGAAAAGGAATGCGCGAATGTCCCAGTATCAGGGCGGAACCCTGCCGGAGGAACGGCAGGTCAAGCAGGCTATGTGGCGCGGTGCGCTGGGGCGTTGCCCGGCATGCGGCAAGGGCAAGCTGTTTACCGGCTATCTGACCGTGAACGATCACTGCGCCAATTGCGGCGAGGAACTGCACCATCACCGCGCCGATGACGGCCCGGCCTATATGACGATCCTGCTGGTCTCGCATCTGGGGGCGCCGCTGCTGCTGGCCATCTACATGATGTATCGCCCCACGGCCATGTCGATGCTGATCGGCTTCAGCCTTGGCGCGGTGGTGCTGTCGCTGGCGCTGCTGCCGCGCATCAAGGGGGCCTTCATCGGCTTTCAATGGGCGCGCCGCATGCATGGCTTTGGCGACACGGCCGGGGCCCGGGCCTCGTGACGCAAACGGCCGCCAGTCCCGCCGATCCGCATGACCCGCCGATTCGCGATGCCGCATCCGTCATCGTGCTGGACCGCGACGCGCGGGGGGGCGCCTCGGTCCTGATGGGGCAGCGGGGGGCGGCTGCGGCCTTCATGGCCTCGAAATACGTCTTTCCCGGCGGCGCCGTCGATCCCGAGGACGCCGCCATCCGCCTGTCGCAGCCCCCGGACGCGCTGACCATGAGCCGGCTCGCGGCCGAGCCGCGCGCAGGATCGAAGGCCACGCCCGATGCACTGGCCGCCGCCGCCCTGCGCGAGCTGGCCGAGGAAACCGGGCTTCTGACCGGCTCGCCCGGCCCTGCGCCGCAGGGCTGGGACCATTATGCCGAAGCCGGGCTCGCGCCCGATGCCTCGGCGCTGATCTACATGTTCCGCGCCATCACGCCCCCGGGGCGGACGCGGCGCTTTGATGCGCGTTTCCTGCTTCTGGATGCCGAGATGCTGCATGGCGACCGGCATGATTTCAGCAATGCCTGCGACGAGCTTTCGCATCTGCATTGGGTGCCGCTGACCGAGGCGCGGGCGCTGGACCTGCCCTTCATCACCGAGGTGGTGCTGGCGGAGCTTGCGGCGCTGATCCGCGCGGCGGGGGACGGGCCGCTGGTGCAGCCCGCCTCGGTGCCGTTTTTCGACAATCGCGACGCCAGCCCGC
>JAGPGI010000021.1 GCA_018056045.1 Paracoccus sp. (in: a-proteobacteria) | reverse complement strand
GGCTGTGTGCCGATTTCGAAACCCCGCCCCCGGGGACGCGCCGCCCATGGGGCCGCGATGCCAATGGCTGCATTGGCCGGCAATATGCCCCGTCGCCGAAATCGGGGGCGGCGGTGACGATCCCCTAACAGAAATAGCGCCTCAGCCCGGCAGTTCGCGCAGCGGCCGGGACATGTCCCCCAGCAGCGCCTGCGCCAGAAAGCGTGGCAGGCCGGCGGCCAGCCCCTCGAAGGCCCCGGCGGGGGTCAGCGCCGGATCGGCCTCGATCAGCAGCTCCAGCCCCTCGGCCTGCCCGTCGCTGCGGATGGTGATGTTGAAGCCGTCGCCCGGCCCGTTCGACAGCACCTCGCGTGTGGCCTCGCAGCCGGGGAAATGCGCCTCGTCAAAGGGCAGGACGTTGATCAGCGGCGAAAAGAAGAACCGGCTTTGCGCGCCAAGGCCGTGATCTTGCGCGATCTGCTCGATCCTGTAGCGGCCATGGCGGCGCAGCATGCGCAGGCTGGAGCCCAGCCGGGTCAGCACCGTCTCCAGCGGTTCGTCGGGGTGCAGATCGACCAGCAGAGGCAGGATATTGACCACCAGCGCCGGGACCGAGACGCTGACGCTGCCCATGCGGCTCATATAGGGCAGCCAGACCGGCATCCGGATCCGGCCGTCGCCGTCCTGTTCGCAGCGGGCCGAGCCGTCCCTGATCCGCAGCGCCGCCCAGACCGCGCAAAGCGCCGTCAACAGATCCGGCCAGCCGATGCCAAGCGCGCTCGCCCGCTCAAGCAGCGGCCCGCGCAGCGCCGACAGGTCATGGCCGGCCTCGAGCGCGGTGGTCGGATAGTTCTCGGAGCCTTTCTGCAGAACCTGCGGCGCGGGCGCCTCGGCCAGCACCCCGGCCCAGTGCCGGCCATCGGCGGCATGGCGGGGGCTGGCGCGGTAATCGGTTTCCTCGTTCAGGTAGTCGGCCAGCGGGCGCAGCGGCGGCCCCGGATCGGTGCCCTGGGTCAGCGCGCCATATAGCGCCGCGCAGCGCCGCTCGACCAGCGCCATGCCATAGCCGTCCAGCGCGATGTGATGGCCGCGATTGAACCACAGGTAATGCCCCTCGCCCAGCCGGATCAGCCATTGTGCGGCGATGGGACGGGTCAGCAGGTCCAGGGGCGCGTCCACATCGGCCTGCATCATGGCAAAGGCCCGCGCCCGTCCGTCCTCTTGCCGGTCAAGGACGATGCGCCGCAGCGGCGGGCGATGGTGCCGGTCGACCCGCTGCCGGGGCTGGCCATCGGCGCCCAGCGAAAAGCGCAGCGCGGTGATGTCGGTCTCGGCGGCGGTGGTCTCGATGGCGCGGCGCAGCGCGCCGGGATGGGTGACGCCGCGCAGCTCGATCACATGCGCCACGGTCGAGACGGCGGTGTCGGGATGCAGGCAGAACTCCTCCCAGAAGTCCAGCTGGGCCAGCGTCAGCGGCATCCAGTCGGCGTCGGGTTGATACTGGGTCATGTCTTGGGTCCGGATATCTGAGAAGGGCGGGCCGAACATCCTGTGGGTTGTATCCGGCTTGCCTTGATGTGACATTTCAGATAAAAATACTCGACTATCCTGCCGGGTCAAGATGACGGGCGGGATATCGTGTTGAACAAGGGTATTTCCATGATCGAATTCAGCCCCTGGCCTCAGGATCTGGCGGCGCGCTATCGTCGTGCCGGCTATTGGATCGACCAGCCTCTGACCGGCATCCTTGATGCCCAGCTTGCCGCGCGCCCGGCGGCCGGGGCGCTGGTCTGCGGCGACCGCCGGCTGAGCTATGCCGATCTGGACCGGCTGTCGCGCAATCTGGCGGCGCGGCTGGCGCGGGCGGGGCTGGGGCATGGCGACACGGCGCTGGTGCAACTGCCGAATGTGGCCGAGTTCTACATCGTGTTCTTTGCGCTGTTGCGCATCGGCGTGGTGCCGGTGAATGCGCTATACAGCCATCGCCGGCTGGAGCTGGCCGCCTATGCCGCCCAGATCGCGCCGCGCCTTGTCATCGCCGCGCGCGGGCATGAGTTGTTCCGGGATGACGCCTTCGCCGATGAATTGCGCGCCGCTGGTGCTGAGACCCTGCTATTTCTGGGTGAAGCGGCACCCGAACGCAGCCTGAGCCATTGGCTTGAGCCGGGCGCAGATCTGCCCGAGGGCGCCGGCCCGACCCCTGCCGATCAGGTCGCCTTCTTCCAGCTTTCGGGCGGCAGCACCGGCACGCCCAAGCTGATCCCGCGCACCCATAACGATTACGATTACTCGGTCCGTGCCAGCGCCGAGATCTGCGGCGTGACCGCGCAGACGCGGTTTCTGTGCGCGCTGCCGGCGGGGCATAACTTCACGCTCAGCTCGCCCGGGGCGCTGGGTGTGTTCCATGCCGGGGGCACCGTCATCATGGCGCCCAGCCCCGAGCCGCAGACCTGTTTCGACCTGATCTCGCGCGAAGGTGTGACCATGGCGTCGCTGGTCCCGCCCGCCGTCGCCCTGTGGCTGCGCGCGGTTGAGGAGGACCCCGCCCGCCGCGCCCAACTGGCGACGCTGAACCAGATGCTGGTCGGCGGCGCCAGCTTTGCCGAAACGACCGCGCGCAGCGTCCCCGAACTGCTGGGCTGCCGCCTGCAGCAGGTCTTTGGCATGGCCGAGGGGCTGGTGAACTATACCCGGCTTGAGGACAGCGCCGAGACCATTTTTACCACCCAAGGCCGCCCGATCAGCCCCGATGACGAAATCCGGGTGCTGGATCAGGACGGCCGCCCCGTCCCCGACGGCATTCCCGGCGCACTGGCGACACGCGGCCCCTATACGTTCCGGGGCTATTACCGCAGCCCTGATCATAACGCGCAGGCCTTTGATGCGGATGGATTTTACCATTCCGGCGACATGGTGGTGCGGCAGGGCGGCTATCTGCGCGTCGTCGGCCGCATCAAGGACCAGATCAACCGGGGTGGCGAAAAGATCGCCGCCGAGGAGATCGAGAACCTGCTGCTGCGCCATCCCGACATCACCCATGCTGGGCTGGTCGCCACGCCCGATGCGCATCTGGGCGAGAAAAGCTGCGCCTTCCTCGTGCTGCGCGAGGGGGCCGAAAAGCTTTCGCCGCCCGCGCTGCGCCGCCACCTGCTGGATCTGGGCGTGGCCGAATACAAGCTGCCCGACCGTTTCCGCTTTCTGCCCGCATTGCCGCTGACGGCGGTGGGCAAGATCGACAAGCGCAGCCTGCGCGACAGTCTGACCACAATCGCCGCTTAGAAAGGGATGACCATGGAAACCGCCGAGAAAACCCGCCTCAGCCCCGACTGGCTGCTGGCCCGGGTCCAGAAGATGATCGAGGATGATGGCGAGATCGACCCGGCCGAGAATCTGGTGCTTTACGGCCTCGATTCCATCGCCGTGATGACCTTCTCGTCCGAATTGAATCAGATGGGCATCAAGGCCAGCTTCGAGGAACTGGCGCGTCAGCCGACGCTGAACGACTGGTGGGCGCTGATCGCCGCGCGGGCCTGAGCGATGGGCGGGCGCCGGTGCGCCGGCCCCGCATATCCGCCGTCAGGCGCGCAGGGTCGCGCCGCCATCGACAAAGATATCGGCCATGGTGATGTGGCCGGCCTGATCCGACAGCAGAAACATCACCGCATCCGAGACATCCTCGGGCGTCGCCAGCTTTTTCAGCGGGATGCCGGTGCGATAGCTTTCCAGACTGCCCTCGATCACCGCACGCTCGCCATTGGCGGCCTGGTCGGCCCACATACCGGTCTGCATCGGCGTCAGGGTCGAGCCGGGCGCGACGATATTGCAGCGCACGCCCTGTCCGGCCAGTTCCAGCCCCAGACAGCGCACCAGCATCGTGACGGCGGCCTTTGAGGCCGCATAGGCGCCCATGTTCATGCGCGGCAGCGCCGCCGCGTTCGAACTGATGGTGACAATGCTGCCGCGGCCATGGCGCACCATCGCCCGACCAAAGGCCCGCAGGGTGTTGAAGCTGCCGGTGGTGTTGACGCCGATCACCCGCTCCCATTCCTCGGGCTGAAGGTCCAGCAGCGGCCCGATCGACAGGATTCCGGCGGCATGGACGCCAAGCGCCAGCGGGCCCAGCCGGGCCTCGGTCTGAGATACCAGCGCCTCAAGCGCCGCGCCGTCGCGGACATCCAGCGCGGCGGCTGTGGCACCGGGCGGGGGCGGGTTCGCGGCGAGCGCGGCCTCGGTATCGGCGGCGGTGACACGGGCGCCGGCCTCAAGCAGGGCGCGGGTCACGGCCTGCCCGATGCCGCCCGCCGCGCCGGTGACGATGGCGGTTTGCCCGGCAAATCCGCTCAGGCGCATGATCTGACCTTTTCAACGGCGTCCATCGCTGCGACCGCCTGATCTGTGGACAGCACCACGCCGCAGGTCGCCGCGATCCAGCCCATCGCCATGTCGTGTTTCTCGCGCGAGAAATCGGCCTGCGCATCGGCGACGGCAAAGGTCTCGATATCGCGCTGGAAAGCCTCGATCGCGGTGGCAAGGCAGCCGATATGGGCGTAAATCCCGCAAATCATCAACTGGTCGCGCCCCCGCGCGCGCATCAGCGTTTCCAGATTCGAGCGCTGAAAGGCGCTGTAGCGGTGCTTGACCAGCACGATATCGCCATTCGCTGGGGCCAGATCGGGCAGGATCTCCTCATGCTCGGGGGTGGCGCTCATGCCCGGACCCCACAGATCGGCCTGAAGACCGCGATCGGGGCGGAACTGATTGCCCTTTTGCGCGGTGTAAAGGACCGGCACGCCCGCCCTGCGCGCCCCCGCGATCAGGCGCGCGATATTGGCGATGGCCGGGGTCAGCGGTGCGCCCTCAGGATAGGGGCGGCAGAAATAGAGCTGCATGTCATGGACCAGCAGCGCCAGCCGGTCGCCCCGGGGCTGCCACGGCCCGCGCGCCTTTGGCAGGTCGCTTTCGCGGGGCAGGTCATAGGGGGCGATGCCGGGCAGGGCCATCAGTTCACTCCTTCTTCTTCCATGCGCAGGACGCCGGCCAGACCGGCATCTGCGGGCAGGCCAAGCGCGGCCAGCAGCGCGCCGAACTTGGCGCCGGTCTCGGCCGCCTCGGCCATCGGCTCTGATCCGGGGACGATCCCCGCCCCGGCATAAAGCCGCGCCTGCCGGCCGCTGATCTCGGCGCAGCGGATGGCGACATACCAGGCGCCATCGCCCCGCGCATCGCACCAGCCGACGGCCCCGGCATAGAAATCCCGCGCCACGGGTTCAAGCGTCCTGATCAGCCCCTCGGCCCGGGCGGTCGGAACGCCGCCCACCGCCGGCGTCGGATGCAGCGCCGAGGCCAGCACCACGGCGGGGGTTTCGACATCCTTCAGCCGCCCCTCGATCCTTGTGCCCAGATGCCACATGCTGCGGGTCGAGGTGACGCGCGTGCCCTCCGGGCAGCGCAGATCGCGGCACCATGGCGTCAGCGTGTCCAGGATCGCCTCGACCACCATGGCGTGTTCGCGGTGATCCTTGCCGGATTGCTCCAGCCCGGCTGCGGCGGCGCGGTCCAGTTGCGGGTCGATCTGGCGCCGGGCCGAGCCGGCCAGCGGATGCGACAGCACCCGTGCGCCGCGCTTTTCGACCAGCAGCTCCGGCGTCGCGCCGCAAAGCTGGCGGCCTTGGCGACCCTGAGCGGGCGGCAGCTCAACGCGAAAGGCGGTGGCGCTGGGGTCAGCACCCAGCCGCGCCATCAGGGCGTCGACCGGGATCGGATCGGCGGCACGCAGCATCAGTGTGCGCGCCAGGACCAGCTTTTGCAGCGCGCCGGGCATGCCGCGCTCCCCGTCCATGATCGCCAGCGCCTGCGTGACGTTGCGGGCATAGTCCCGCGCCGCCGGTTCGGGGGTCAGCGACCAGTCCCGCAGGGCCAGCGTGTCCGATGCAGAGATCGGACCCGGGGGCGCAACATCGCACAGCCACAGGCAATCGGGCGCCGCGCGGTCAAAAGGTAACGCCCCGCCGATCATCTGGCCCGGCCCGGCCTCGTCAAAGGCGTCATGGATCCGCGTGGCCAGCGTGCGCGCCGTGCCGGGCGCAACCGGCCGCGCCGTGCCGCGCCCCTGAATGCTGCCCGCCAGACCATTGAAGGCGAAGGCGATCTGCGCCTCCGGTCGGGCAGGCGTAGGAGTGGCCGCGCCATCACGAGGATCGGAAAGACGAATATTCATGCTCTGTCTCATTGCTGGGAAGGGGGCGGCATCGCGACAGTCGCCTGCCCGGACAACGTCAGCGCCACCGCAACGGGCGCGCGCGCCGCAAAGCGGCGTTATCTGTCGGGCGGAATGCTCCTGCGCGGATCAAGTCATTGATTTTATAGGGGTGGCGTGGCCTGCAACCGGGCTGTCTGGTGGTCGCGAACGGCCGGTTTGGCTGCCCTCGCACAATCTGGACGAGTGAAATCCGAAAGTAAAGTAAAAAAGTCGGATATAAGATCCTGCTTTGCCGGGACATGGAACCGGATGCGGTCCATCCATGTTTGCCCTAGCCCAACCGCCCGAGGACGCATGTTCAGCCAACCCCCGCAAATCCCCGACGAGGCCCTGCTCGACCTGTCCCGCAAGCGGGTCTGCGTGATCGTGAACATGGGTTCGGGCCGCAAGGCCGGCGGCGACATCGCTGCCCGGCTGCAACAGGTGCTGCAGGATCGTGCGGCGGATGTGGATATCCGCCGCGTGGAAGAGGGCGCCGACCTGACCGACATGGCCCGTCAGGCGGTCGAGGAGGGCTTTGATGTTGTCGTGGCGGCGGGCGGTGACGGCACGCAGGCCGCGGTGGCCAGCGCGCTGGCCGGCACCGATGTCGCCATGGCGGTGATCCCCGGCGGCACCTTCAACTATTTCGCCCGCGATCTCGGTTCGGGTGAGACCGTCGACGAGGCGCTGAAGATCTTCGACGCGCCGCAAGTGCGCCATGTCCATGTCGGAGACGTCAATGGCATGATATTTCTGAACAATATCAGCTTCGGCGCTTATCCCGAAATCCTCAAGCGCCGCGAAAGCATCTATCGGCGCTGGGGTCGTTCGCGCATCGCGGCCTATTGGTCGGCGCTGGTCGCGTTGTGGAACCTGCGCCACCCCTTGCACCTGACCGTGCAGGCCGAGGGGCAGGAGCAGCATTTCACCACCGCGCTCGCCTTTGTGGCCAAAAGCGCCTATCAGCTCGAAACCTTCGGCCTCGAGGGCGCCGAGCGCGTCCGTGAAGGCCATCTGGCGCTGCTCATCGCCCGCGCCCGAAAGCCGGGGCCGCTAATTCGCGCGGCGCTGCGGCTGGCTTTTGGCAAGACCGCGCGCTATGCCGATTTCGACCTGATCTGCGCCGATGAAATGCGCATCAAAGCCAATCCACCGCATGAATATGTCGCCCATGACGGCGAAAAGACCTGGATGGATTCACCCTTCGATATCCGGGTGCGACGCAATGCGCTCAAGGTGCTGGTCCCCGGAGGGGCGGGGGGGCAGGACAAGGCATGACCCGTATCCTGCATCTTTCCGACCTGCATTTCGGCCGTGAACGCACGGCGCTGATCGCGCCCCTGCTCGATCTGGTGAACGCCGCCCGCGCCGATCTGGTGGTGGTCTCGGGCGATCTGACCCATCGCGGCCGCTCGGCGCAATTCGCGCAGGCGGCGGCCTTTCTGCACAGGATCGAGGCGCCGCTGATCGCGGTGCCGGGCAATCACGATATCCCGCTCTATAAGCTGACCGACCGGATCATGCGCCCCTATCGCCGCTATCACGATGCGATTGCCCAGACGCTGGAGCCGATCGGCCATGTCGGCGATATCCGGGTGCAGGGCGTGAACAGCGTCGATCCGATGGCCTGGCAGCGCGGCGCGATCAGCGCCGATCAGGTCGCCCGCGTGACCCGCGCGCTGGACCCCGCTTGCATCAATATCGTGGCGCTGCACCACCCGCTGCAACAGCGCCCCGAGGTGGACAAGGCCCTGGCCGAAGGCGCGCCCGAGGCCTTGGCGGGCTTTGAAAGCGCCGGCATCCACGTCGTTCTGACCGGCCATCTGCATATCTGGTCGATCGGCGCCTTTCAGGGCGCAAGCGGGCGCAGCCTCTTGCAGATTCAGGCCGGCACCGCACTTTGCGCCCGGCCGGGCGATCTTCAGAACGAATTTGCCGTGCTGGATTTTCAGGGCCATGACCTTCTGGTCGAACGCCACATCGCCCCCATGTCCGAACCGGTCTTCCGCCCCCCCGAATATCTGCGCTTCACCCGCCGCACCGGCGTCTGGCAAAGCCTCTAGCCCTTCTTCTTCACGCAAATATCCTCGGGGGTCGGGGGGGCGAGCCCCCCCGGTGCGGCCCTCAAGCCTTGTCCTCGACGCGGATCTTCGTTCCCCAGGGGTCCACGAATTCCCGCGCCCCCAGCGCCGCCAGAACCCCGGCATCCGCCGCCAGAACCAGCTCCGACAGCCCGGTCGCATCCGCGCTGCGCGGACCCGCGCCGCGGCTGTTCCAGATATTTCCGGCCAGATGATGGTGATAACCGCCACTGGCAAAGAAGCTGGCGCCAAAGACATGGGCGGTGCGGTCCATACCCAGCCGGTTCATGTAGAAATCCTCGGCCTGCGCCACATCGCCGACCTGCAGATGCACATGGCCGACCACCGTGCCCGCGGGCACGCCCCGCCAGGGGTCGCGTCCCGCGGCCAGCAGATCCTGCAGGTTCAGCGCCACAGTGTCCATCCGCACCTCGGCGCCGTTTCGGTCCCACCTGTCGCGGGGCCGGTCGGCATAGACCTCGATGCCATTGCCCTCGGGGTCGCGCAGATAGATCGCCTCGCTGACCAGATGGTCCGAGGCGCCGTCCAGCGAGGTCTGGGTCTCGGCGATCCAGCGCAGCCAGCTTCCCAGGGCGCGTCGGTCGGGCAGCAGAAAGGCGGTGTGGAAAAGCCCCGCCTCTTGCGGGCGGAACCGCGCGGCGGCGTCGCGGCGCAACTCCAGGAGGGGCGCGCCGTCGGCGCCCAGCACCATCCCGGCCGCATCGCCGGACAGGTGCTGCAAGCCGATGGTGTCCTGATAGAAATCGCCGACCTTGGCCAGGTCGTTGACGGTCAGCACGACCCGGCCGATCTGAAGGGGGGCGTCACTCGTTGCCATGATGATCTCCTGTAATCCTTGGTGCCAAGATAGGTGCGCGGGGCCTGTTCTGAAATGGCGAAAGTCGGGGAATACTGACGCCGAAATGGCGATAATCTCTGCCAATTGCCTTCGCCTGCGGCCCGGCGCATGATGCGGGACCCTTGCCGCCGGATACCGATGACCCCCAAGACCCGCCCGCAGCGCCCGCCCAAGCCTGCCCAGAAACCCGCCGCGAAAGCCGCACAACCGCCCGAGGCCGCGCCTTTGGCTGCCGATCCTGCGCGGATGGAGATCTTTCTGGTCGCCACCCCGGGTCTTGAGGACCCCTTGGCCGATGAGGCCCGTGAATGCGGCTTTGACGCGCAGGTCCAGCCCGGCGGCGTGACCTTTACCGGCGGCTGGCCGGATGTCTGGCGCGCCAATCTTGAGCTGCGTGGCGCCACCCGCGTCCTGGCCCGCATCGGCGCCTTTCGCGCCATGCATCCCGCGCAACTGGACAAGCGTGCGCGCCGCTTTCCATGGGCCGACTGGCTGCGCCCGGACGTGCCCATCCGCATTGAGGCCACCAGCCGCAAGTCCCGCATCTATCACGCCGGCGCCATCATCCAGCGCTTTCAGGCCGCTATCAGCGAAACCCTTGGCGCCCCCATCGCCGAGGATGCGCCGGTCACGCTGAAAATCCGCATCGAGGACGATCTGTGTACGATCAGTCTGGATAGCTCGGGCGAGTCGCTGCACAAGCGCGGCCACAAGCAGGCGGTCGGCAAGGCGCCGATGCGCGAAACCATGGCGGCGATGTTCCTGCGCCTGTGCGGCTTTGACGGGCAGGGGCCGGTGCTGGACCCGATGTGCGGCTCGGGCACCTTTCCGATCGAGGCGGCCGAGATCGCGACCGGACTGAAACCCGGCCGGATGCGGCATTTCGCCTTTGAACAGCTGGCCAGCTATGACGATGCCGCGTGGCAGGCGATGCGCGCCGCGCCGGCGATCCCGCTCGCGCCCCGGGCGATCCGCTTTTTCGGCCGCGACCGCGATGCCGGCGCGATCCGCATGAGCCAGGAAAACGCCATCCGCGCCGGCCTGCAAAGCTGGACCGATTTCCAGACCGGCGCCATCGGCGATCTGACCCGCCCCGAGGGGCCGCCGGGCCTTGTCATCATCAACCCGCCTTACGGTGCGCGCATCGGCAACAAGGGGCCGCTTTTCGGCCTTCATGCGGCGATGGGCGAGGTCCTGCGCAGCCGCTTTCAGGGCTGGCGTGTCGGCATCGTCACCAGCGACGCGCAGCTGGTCCGCGCCACCGGCCTGCCCTTTCGCGAACCCGGCCCCTATATCGCCCATGGCGGGTTGAAGATCCGGCTTTACCAGACCGGTCCGCTTTAATCCTTGCCGTGCCGCGCCACAGCCCGCCGCGCGGGCCAGCGCGGCAGGGCGGGAATATCCAGCCTGTCGCCGGGCGCGATCCGCCCGACCAGCCAGATCAGATCGCGGCGCGCCATGGCGATGCAGCCCGCCGTCGGAAAACCGGGTCGCCGCCATTGATGCAGAAAGATGGCCGATCCGCGCCCCGCTTCGGCATCGGGATAGTTCCAGTCGGTGACCAGCACGATATCGTAAAGCGGGTCAGGCCGCCGCATCGCCTCATGGCTGGGGCGAAAGGGTGCGCGGACATGCTGGTTATAATCCGGGTGGTCTGATGCATCGCACCACAGATCCCCCGGCAGGATCGGCTGCGCCCAGGGGCTTGGCCGCGCCAGCCGGTCGGGCCGGTAAAGCACGCCCAGAATGCGATGCGCACCCATGGGTGTTGCGCCATCGCCCTCGCGCTTGGTGGCGCTGATGCCGCCGCGCCCGATGCTGCAGGGAATGACCCGCCCGCCCGCGCGCAGCCCCATGGGCGTCAGCGCCAGTCTCATAGCAGATGTCCGGATTTCTGCGCTTTCACATCCAGATAGCCGCTATTGTGCCGGTTGCGGGGGGTGATCAGCGGAACCCGCTCGGCCACGCGGATCCCGTGGCCCTCCAGCATCGTCACCTTGCGCGGGTTGTTGGTCATCAGCCGCACGGCGCCGAACCCCATCTTGCGCAGGATGCCGGCTCCGATGCGAAAATCACGCTCGTCATCCTCAAACCCCAGCCGGTGATTGGCCTCGACGGTGTCAAAACCCTGATTTTGCAGGGCATAGGCACGCATCTTGTTGGCCAGCCCGATACCGCGCCCCTCCTGGTTCAGATAGAGCAGCACCCCTTCGCCAGACTGCCCCATGGCGTTCAGCGCCGCATGCAGTTGTGGGCCGCAATCGCATTTCAGACTGCCCAGAACATCGCCGGTGAAGCAGGCCGAATGCAGCCGTGCCAGCACGGGCTGGTCGCGATGCGGGGCGCCGATCTCAATGGCGTAATGCTCGGCCTCGCCATTGTCGGGGCGAAAGATGTGCAGTTTCGAATTCTCGGCCGACAGCAAGGGCAGGCGGGCGGCGGCGACCGGGGCAAGTGCTGCCTCGCTCGCAAGCTGCGCCAGCGCCGGGCCGGCGGTCAGATGCGTCAGCCCCTCAGGGGCGTCAGCAATCGGCACCATCAGCACTGCGGGTAAAAGCTGCGCCGACTTCGCCAGCGCGATGGCGGCGCGATGGGGCTGCGCGTCACCTCCGCGCGCGCTGCGCAAAGGTCCCTTCATCGGCGTCATCAGATCGCCCGCCGGGTCCGCGACCGCCCGCAGCCAGCGCGGATCGGCGTCCAAGGGCACCTCGATCCGGGCCACGTCGCCATCATAGACGCGCGCCTTCAGCGTTTCGGCCCGCCAAGAGGTCACCGCAAGAACCGCCGGGCCAAGCGCGCGCATCGCCGCCGCGCGGTCAGCCGAAACCGTCTCGACTGCCGCCACCAGATAGCCTCCGATCACCACGGGCAGGCCCATGCGCAGGTCGGCGCGGGCACGCGACAGGGTCTCGGTCAGGGTCGGGATCAGGCTCATGGCATCCGCGAAATTGAAACAAACTGAAACATAGGGCCTTTTTCCGACAACTCCATGTGAGAATTGCTGCAATAGGCTGGACGCAAGGCCGTCGCATCCTCACGTTTCCGCCATAACGCCAAAGGAGGCAAGAATGGCCGGACTGAAAAAGATCCTGTTGGTTGATGACGAAGAGGACCTGCGCGAGGCGCTGGCCGAACAGTTGGCCGCCACCGAAGACTTCGAAGTGGCCGAGGCGGGCACCGGGGCTGAGGCGGTCGAAAAGACCAAGGGCGCGATCTATGATCTGGTCGTGCTGGACGTGGGCCTGCCCGACACCGACGGGCGCGAACTGTGCAAACGGCTGCGCAAGCAGGGCGTGAAATGCCCCATCGTGATGCTGACCGGACACGATACCGATGCCGACACCATTCTGGGCCTCGACAGCGGCGCGAACGACTACATCACCAAGCCCTTCAAGTTCCCGGTGCTGCTGGCCCGGTTGCGCGCCCAGTTGCGCACCCACGAACAGTCCGAGGACGCCATTTTCCAGCTTGGCCCCTATACATTCAAGCCGGCGATGAAGATGCTGATCGACCAGAAGGACCGCAAGATCCGCCTGACCGAAAAGGAAACCAATATCCTGAAGTTCCTGTATCGGGCGCAGGATGGCGTGGTTCCGCGCGACGTCCTGCTGCACGAGGTCTGGGGTTATAATGCCGGCGTGACCACGCACACGCTGGAAACCCATATCTATCGCCTGCGCCAGAAAATCGAGCCTGATCCCTCGAACGCACGATTGCTGGTCACCGAATCCGGTGGTTATCGTCTGGTCGCCTGACCGGATCCCTTCCCAAGCCCAGTGGTCGGCGGATGCGGCCACTCGTCATGCCCGGCCACGGATAACCGGCGGCCGGGCTTTCCGTTTGCACTGGCGCACGGGGGACGTCGCGTCCCCCGGACCCCCCGAGGATATTTGGACATGAAAGAAAGGCGCGGAGGCGGCGACCTTTCCCTATTCTTTCATGGAAAAATATCCTCGGGGGGTGCGGGGGGCGAAGCGCCCCCGCCCGGCGGCGGTGGACAAGCGATCCCCTCGCCCCTAGGCTCTGCCCGCAATCAGGAGCCTGCCCATGTTCACCATCGCCACCTGGAACATCAACTCGGTCCGCCTGCGTGAGGCGCTGGTCACCCGCCTGCTGACCGAAGAGGCGCCCGATATCCTGTGTCTGCAGGAAATCAAGACTCCGATCGACAAGTTCCCGGTCGATGGCTTTGCGGCGCTGGGCTATCGCCATCTCGTGGCGCGCGGGCAAAAAGGCTATAACGGTGTCGCCATCCTGTCGAAGCTGCCCATCGAGGATGCGGGCGACCGGGACTATGCCAACCTTGGCCATGCTCGCCATGTCGCGGCGCGGCTGGAAAATGGCGTCATCATCCATAACTTCTATGTCCCGGCGGGGGGCGATATTCCCGACCGCGAGCAGAACGAGAAATTCGGCCAGAAGCTGGATTTCCTGACCGAGATGCGCGACGCCTTCCATGCCGACAACCCGTCCCGAGCCATTCTCGTGGGCGATCTGAACATCGCTCCGCGCGAAGACGATGTCTGGTCGCACAAGCAGCTTCTGAAAATCGTCAGCCACACCCCGGTTGAGGTCGAGCATCTGGGCGCCGCGCAGGATGCCGGGAAATGGGTCGATATCACCCGCAAGGACATTCCCGAAGGCCTGCTTTACAGCTGGTGGAGCTATCGCGCCAAGGATTGGGATGCCGCTGACAAGGGCCGCCGTCTGGACCATATCTGGGCCACGCCCGACATCGCCAATGCCGGTCATGGCAGCCGCATCCTGCGGCCGGTGCGCGGCTGGGAACAGCCCAGCGACCATGTGCCGGTTCTGGCCAGTTTCGATCTGTAGGATGCGCGGGTTCTCCCGGCGGGCATTGCTGTTCGGCTCGGGTGCGGCACTGGGCTGGGTCGTGGGAACGCGGCTGGCACCGTGGCGGGGCGCTCTGGACGGGGTGGCGCTGACGCCTGCAACTGGCGCGCAAATGCTCGACGATGCCTCGCAGCTTTCGGCGACGCCCGTCGCCAGACATATCGTTCTGACGGATGACCCCGGCGCGGCGCTGATCGCCCGGCTGCGCAGCGAACTCGCTGAGGCGCGCAGCGCGGGCCGGCCGCTCTGCCTTTCTGCCGCCAGGCATTCGATGGGCGGGCAATGCATCCCGCGCATGGGGTCTGCCCTCACATGGGACAGCGGCCGGATCGAGATCGACAGCAGCGCCCGGACCTATCGCGCGGCGGCAGGCGCGCGCTGGTCGCAGATCGTCGCCGCGCTGGACCCGGCCGGGCTGTCGCCCAAGGTCATGCAATCCAACCATGATTTCGGCATCGCCGCGACATTCTCGGTCAACGCCCATGGCTGGCCGGTGCCTTATGGCCCGATGGGCGCAACCGTGCGCAGCATCGATTTGATGCTGCCCGACGGTGAAATCGTCACCGCCTCGCGCAGCGAAAACCCCGATCTGTTCGGCATGGCCATGGGCGGCTATGGCCTGATCGGCCTGATCCTGTCGGTCGAGGCCGAGGCGGCTTTGAACCAGCGGCTGACGCCGACCTTCCAGACCATGCCGGGCGGCGGCCTGGCGGATGCCTTTGCCACGGCGCTGACCGACCCTGCGGTGAGCATGGCCTATGGCCGGCTGTCGGTGGCGCGGGCCGAGTTCCTGCGCGACGGGCTGATGATCGCCTATCGCCCGGATACCGATCAACAGGATCTGCCGCCGGCTCAGGGCTCGGGCTGGGCCTCGCGCGCGGCGGCATGGGTCTATCGCCGCCAGCTTTACCGCGAGCCGGTCAAGGCCGCGCGCTGGTGGCTCGAGGCCGGGCTGAACCCGCGCCTTGGCGGCGGATCGAC
>JAGPGI010000277.1 GCA_018056045.1 Paracoccus sp. (in: a-proteobacteria) | reverse complement strand
CGCAGGCTGCCACGCCTTGAAGCGCACGCCGCCGACGCTTTCGCCGCTGGTCTCGGTCCGGGTCAGCGGCACCGGGCGGTCATTGCAGATGATGCGATAGCGGTCCTGGCTAAGCGAGGTCATGCGCACCTGCAGCCGCTCGACCGAGCTGTCGGTATAGCGCACCGTGCCGCCGATGGCGCCGGTTTCGCCAAGGACGTGCCACGGCTCGAGCGCCTGGCGCAGTTCCAGATGCACGCCCTCGACCTCGATCTGGCCGCAGAAGGGGAAACGGAACTCGGACTGGGCCTGATACCAGACCGGGTCCAGCCGGAAGCCATGCAGCGCCAGATCATCGAGCAGCGACAGGAAATCCTGCCAGATGAAATGCGGCAGCATGAAGCGGTCATGCAGCACGGTCCCCCAGCGGACCGGCTTGCCCCGCACCGGCGCCTTTGAGCAGCGCGCGATAATGGCGCGGATCAGCAATTGCTGGGCAAGGTTCATGCGCGGATGCGGCGGCATTTCAAAGCCGCGGAACTCGACCAGCCCCAGCCGGCCGGTCGGGCCATCCGGCGAATAAAGCTTGTCGATGCAGATCTCGGCGCGGTGGGTATTGCCGGTGACGTCGATCAGGATATTGCGCAAGAGCCGGTCCACCAGCCATGGCGGCGGCAGCGCGCCCCCGGCGACCGGATCGCCGATCTGGTCCAGCGCGATCTCCAGCTCGTAAAGCCCATCATGGCGGGCCTCGTCGATGCGCGGCGCCTGAGAGGTCGGGCCGATGAACAGGCCCGAAAACAGATAACTCAGCGAGGGATGCCGCTGCCAGATCAGGATCAGCGATTTCAGCAGATCGGGACGGCGCAGGAAGGGGCTGTCGGCCATGGTCGCGCCGCCGACGACGACATGGTTGCCGCCGCCGGTGCCGGTATGGCGGCCGTCGATCATGAACTTGTCGGCGCCAAGGCGGCAGTTCCGGGCCTCGTCATAGATCGCCTCGGTGGTGGCCACGCAATCCTCCCAGCTATGGGCGGGGTGGATGTTCACCTCGATCACGCCGGGATCGGGGGCGACGCGGATCACGTTCAGGCGCGGATCATGCGGGGGCGCGTAGCCCTCGATATGGATGGGCAGGCCCAGATCGGCGGCGGTCGCCTCGGCCGTGGCCAGCAGTTCCAGATATTCCTCAAGCGTTTCGCAGGGCGGCATGAACAGGCACAGCCGGCCATCGCGCGGCTCGATGGCGATCGCGGTGCGCACCACGCCCTGCGCCGGATCGACGCCTTCCTGCGCCACCATGCGCTGGCGGCTGGATGTCGCGGGCTTGATCTCGCCGCTTTGGCTGTGCCCTTCGCTGACGGCAGGGGTCATCGCGGCCTGCTCGGCCTCTTCGGCGGCCAGACGGTCGATTTCGGCCTGAACCTCGGCGCGGCGGGCGCTGAGGCCGGTATGGAAATCCGGCAAGGGCCCGACCGGGATCGAGGTATCGGCCACATAGCTATAGGGGTATTGCGCCGGCGGGATATAGGGCAGCCCCGCCAGCGGCAGGCGATAGCCCACCGGGCTGTCGCCGGGGATCAGGAACAGATGCCCGCGCCGGGGCTTCCACATTTCCGAGCGCCAGCGCGGCCCGCTGGCCTTCGACTGCCAGCGTTGCAAGGGCAGCACAAAGCCCGAAGGCTCGGTCAGCCCGCGCGAAAACACCCGGGCAAAGCGCGAGCGTTCCTCGGGGTCTTTCAGCTTGGAGTTTTCCGGCGAGACATTGGGGGGAAGCTTGGCCTCTTTCAGGATCCATTCGGCGGGATCCTCATAGGCGGGCTGGGCATGCTCAGCAGTGATGCCCAGCTTTTCGGCGAATGTCGCCATGAAGTCATGGGCCTGACTGGCGCCCGAGCCGTAATCCTGCGCCTCGCGCGCGACCAGATCGGGGTTTTTCCAGACCGGCAGCCCGTCGCGCCGCCAATACAGCGAAAACGTCCAGCGCGGCAGGCTTTCGCCCGGATACCACTTGCCCTGCCCGTAATGCAGGAAACCGCCGGGCGCGAAACGGCTGCGCAGCCGCCGGATCAGCTTGTCGGCCAGATCGCGCTTGGTCGGGCCGACGGCGTCGGTATTCCATTCCGGCGCCTCGAAATCGTCGATCGAGACAAAGGTCGGCTCACCGCCCATGGTCAGGCGCACGTCGCCCTGTGCCAGTTCCTCGTCGACCTTGTGGCCCAGCGCGTTCAGCTCGGCCCAGGCCTCGTCGCTGAAGGGTTTGGTGATGCGCGGATGTTCGGCCACGCGGCGCACCTGCATGTCGAAATCGAACTCGACCTCGGGCGCGCCGGCGCTGCTGAAGCCGCCCGAGATCGGCGCGGCATTGCGGTAATGGGGCGTTGCGGCCAGCGGGATATGGCTTTCCCCGGTCAAAAGCCCCGATGTCGGGTCCAGCCCGATCCAGCCCGCGCCGGGGACATAAACCTCGACCCAGGCGTGCAGATCGGTAAAATCGACCTCGGTCCCCGAGGGGCCATCGAGCGATTTCACATCCGGCGCAAGCTGGATCAGGTAGCCCGAGACGAACCGCGCGGCCAGCCCCAGATGCCGCAGCGCCTGCACCAGCAGCCAGCTGGAATCGCGGCAAGAGCCGGACCTGATCCCCAGCGTTTCCTCGGGTGTCTGGACGCCGGGCTCCATGCGGATGGTGTAATTGACCGCGCCATTCACCTGCGCGTTCAGCGCCACAAGGAAATCGACAATGCGGACCCGGTCGCGCGGGACGCTGGCCAGAAACGCGGCCAGATGCGGGCCGGCGGGTTCAGGCGTGCGATAGATGACCAGATCGTCATGCAGGTCGGCCGGATAATCAAAGGGCCAGTATTCGGCGCTTTCCTCGACGAAGAAATCGAAGGGGTTATAGACCGACATATCGGCGACCAGATCGACCTCGATCTTGAATTCGGTCACCGGCTCGGGAAAGACGAACCGCGCCAGCCAGTTGCCGTAAGGGTCCTGCTGGTGGTTCACGAAATGCCCGCCGGGCGAGACCTTCAGGCTGTGCGACAGCACCTTGGTGCGCGATTGCGGCGCCGGGCGCAGGCGGATGATCTGCGGCCCCAGCGTGACGGGGCGGTCATAGCGGTAATGGGTAAGGTGATGAATACTGGCATGAATCGCCATGACTGGTCCCCCGGATGATCATTATCCTGCGCGCGCCGGGGCAAGGCCACACGACATCGGCGCAGCCCGTCCGAAAACCGGGGGGCAATCCATGTCGCGCGAAAGCAGCCTGCCCCCTGCACGGTTCACTCTAGGCGGAAAATTGGCGCGAACAAGCGCCTGCGGCAGGCATTGGGGCAGCCTTCCTGCCCGGCAGGCACGCTACCAGCGCAGGCGGCGGGCGCCCAGCCATGCGCCCGCGATCATGGTCAGGGCGATGGCCGTGCCATACCAGGTGACATAGAACAGCGGATTGTCCTGCAGGCAAAAGAAGGAATAGCCCGCCGCCGCACCGCTGCCCACGACCAGCCCGGCCATGGCCCCGGTCAGTGCCGGACGCGTGGGCGCGCCACGCGCCGCCAGCCGCAGCGCCGCCCAAAGCGGCAGCACCGCGATCACAAGGATCAGCCCGACGCATTCGACAATGGCAAAGGGGGTGAATTCGGCAAAGCGCGCCTGATCGGGCAAAGCGGCAAAGCTGAAGCCCCACAAAGCCGCCGCGACCGCCAACGGCAGAGCGAGGCGCAGGGGACGACTGATCCACCCCTCGGGGTAGAACAGCGCCACAAGCGCCGGCAAGGCGATCAGGCTCGTCAGCACCGGAAGCAGGGTCTTGGCAGCAATCAGCGGCTGCGCCAGCAACCCCGGCAGCCCGTCGCGCGGCCCGGCGACGGCCAGAAACAGCGCCGCCGCGGCCACCATCGCCGACAGCAGCGCCAGCCCCAGCCGACCGGCGCGCATAGGCGGCGGCACCGGGCGCGCGGCAAGGCTTGCAATCAGCTCGTCGGTCTTCATCCCTGATCCCCTTTCACGATCCGCATCATGCGCTGCATCGCCCGATGCAGGGCCACGCGGACCGCGCCTTCGCTCATGTCCAGGCGCTGGCCGACCTCGGCCGCGCTTTCCCCTTCCAGGTTCATCGCGCGCACGATGGCGGCCGAGCGCGCGTCCAGCCGTCCCAGCAGCACCGCGCTGTCACGCGCGGCGCTGGCGTCATGCGCCGGTGCCGCCAGCTCGGCCTGCAGATCCTCGATTGGCAGGTGGATGGCCGCGCCGCGTCTGCGGAACGCATCCGCCAGCTTGTAACGCGCAATGGCGTAAAGCCATGGCAGCACCGGCGCATCCTCGCGCCATGTCTGGCGCTTCAGATGGATGGCCAGCAAGACGTCTTGCAGCACATCCTCATGCTGATCCGCCGGCAAAAGCCGGCCGCGCGACCGCACCACCCCGCGCAGGACAGGCGTGACCGCATGCAGGAACCGGGCATAGGCCTGCCCATCCCCTGCATTCGCCG
>JAGPGI010000276.1 GCA_018056045.1 Paracoccus sp. (in: a-proteobacteria) | reverse complement strand
GATCAACTATACCAAGCTGGGCGGCGCCGATCTGGGCGTCGGCGAAAGCGGCAACAAGACCAAGGTCGCCGAGATGGATGACGGCGATCTCTGGGGTGTCGGGGTGCGGATCGGCTATTCGTTCTGAGCCTTGCCCGAAAGATGCGGAAGGCCCCGGTTGCGCCGGGGCCTTTTTCATTTGCGCGGATCCCGCCGATGGCGCGGCCGCATGGATATTTGAGTGAAGAAGAAAATCAGGGCGTCAGGGCCTTGACGAGCAGGGTGAAGTGCTCGCCACGTTTTTCGAAATTGGGGTATTGGTCGAAACTGGCGGCGGCGGGGGCGAGCAGCACGGTTTCGCCAGGTTGGGCCTCGGCTGCGGCGCGGGCGACGGCTTGTTCCATGGTTTCGGAGATTTCGTAGGGGGTCTGGCCGATCTGCAGGGCGAAGTCGCGCGCCGAATGGCCGATGAGATAGGCCTTGACCACCTGTCCCAGATGCGGGGCCAGCGCCTCGATCCCGCCATCCTTGCCCATGCCGCCAGCGATCCAGCGGATGCGCTGGAAGGCGGTCAGGGCCTTGGCGGCGGCATCGACATTGGTGGCCTTGCTGTCATTGACCCAGCGCACGCCGCCGATCTCGGCCACGGTCTGGCTGCGATGCGGCAGGCCCTGGAAGCTGTGGAAGGCGCGCTCGATCTCGCGCGGGGCAAGGCCGAGGCTGCGGGTCGCGGCATAGGCGGCGGCGGCGTTCTGGTGGTTGTGTTCGCCCGGAAGGCCCGTCACCTCGCGCAGGTCGATGGAGGCGACCTGCCGGCCCTTGCGGTATTCCGAGAGGAACCCCTTGCGGGCAAAGACCGACCAGCCGAAGCGTTCGAGTTTTTGCCCCGACGAGACGCGGATCACCCGGTCATCCGCTGGCCCCATGGAAAGCTGGTCGGCCAGATAGCGGCCCTCGGCCTCGTCGACGCCGATAATGGCACGGTCTGGGCCGCCTTCGGCGAAAAGCCGGCGCTTTGCGGCGAAATAGCCCCCCGGCCCGCCATGGCGGTCCAGATGGTCGGGCGAAAGATTGGTGAAGACGGCGATGTCGGGGGTCAGGGCGCGCGCCAGATCGGTCTGGTAGCTGGAGAGTTCCAGCACCACCACCTCGCCGTCATGGGCGGGATCGAGCGACAGAACGCCGGTGCCGATATTGCCGCCGATCTGGGTCGGGCGGCCGGATTCCTTGAGGATATGGTGGATCAGCGCCGTGGTCGTCGATTTGCCGTTCGAGCCGGTAATGGCGATGACGCGCGGCGTGGTGTCGAACTGGTCCCAGTCGCGGGTCGCGAAGCTGCGAAAGAAAAGCCCGATATCATTGTCGACCGGGACGCCCAGCTCATAGGCCTTGGCGATGACCGGATGCGGCTTGGGGTAAAGATGCGGGATGCCTGGGCTGGTGATCAGGGCCGAGACCCCCTCCCAGCTGGCGTCGCGGGTGAGGTCGAGGACGGTCATGCCGTCAGCTTGCGCCTGTTCGCGGGTATCGGCGCCATCGTCCCAGACGACGACATGGGCGCCGCCCTCGGCAAGAGCGGCGGCGGTGGCGCGACCGGAACGGCCGAGGCCGAGCACCGCGATGGTCTGGTTTTCGACGCCTTGGACGGGGATCATGGTGGTTCCTTGCTTAGCTGCGGCTCCGGGGGCGTTTCGCCCCCCGGAGCCGCAGAGGACATTTCGGCATGAAAGAATGCGCGAGACGGATCAGCGCAATTTCAGCGTCGCCAGACCGATCAGCGCAAGGATCAGGGCGATGATCCAGAAGCGGATGACGATCTGCGCCTCGCCCCAGCCCTTTTTCTCGAAATGGTGGTGGATCGGGGCCATCAGGAACACGCGCTTGCCGGTCCGTTTGAAGTAGAGGACCTGAATGATCACCGAGAGCGCCTCGACCACGAACAGGCCACCGACGATGGCAAGGACGATCTCGTGTTTGGTGACGACCGCGATGGCCCCCAGCGCGCCGCCAAGGGCAAGGCTGCCGGTATCGCCCATGAAGACCGCCGCCGGCGGGGCGTTATACCACAGGAAACCAAGGCCGCCGCCGATCAGGGCCGCGACAAAAACCGCAAGCTCGCCCGTGCCGGGGACGAAATGCAGGCCAAGGTAATTGGCGAAATTGGCGTTGCCGACCATATAGGCGATGACGGCAAAGCTGGCGGCGGCGATCATCACCGGCATGATTGCCAGACCGTCCAGACCGTCGGTCAGGTTCACCGCATTGGCCGCGCCAAGGATCACCAGAACCGTAAAGGGCACATAAAGGATGCCCAGGTTGATCAGAGTGTTTTTCAGGAAGGGCAGTGCCAGCTGGTCGCTTAACGCCTCGGGGTGCAGCCATGCGGCGGCGGCGCCGGCACCGGCGGAAATCAGCAGCCCGATCAGCAGCCGCACCCGGCCCGACAGGCCCGCATGGTGCTGTTTGGTGACCTTGGCATAGTCATCTGCGAAGCCGATCAGCGCAAAGCCCAGCGTCACCAGCAGCACGATCCAGACATAGCCATTGTCAAGCCGCGCCCAAAGCAGCGTGCCCACGGTCAGCGCCGCAAGGATCAGCAAGCCCCCCATGGTCGGCGTGCCAGCCTTGGAGAAATGGTTCTGCGGCCCGTCGTCGCGGATCGGCTGGCCCTTTTTCTGCTTGCGCCGCAAGAGGTTGATCAGCGGACGCCCGAACAGGAACCCAAAGATCAGCGCGGTAAAGAAGGCGCCTCCCGCCCGGAAGGTCTGATAGCGGAACAGGTTGAAGAAATCGCCGCCATCCGAGAGGTGGGTGAGCCAGTAGAGCATTAAGCCGTCCTTTCGCCAGGCGCGTTGCCTTGGCGTATCCGCCGCAGCGCGTCAACCACTGTCGAAATCCGGGATCCCTTGGATCCCTTCACAAGCACGATATCGCCGATGGCGACCAGATCGCCGGCCCGTGCGGCCAGCTCATCCGCGGTTTCGGCATAGATGCCGCGCCGGGCCTCGGGCAGCGCCTCGTAAAGCGCGCGCATGCGGGGGCCGGCCAGATGCACCAGATCGACCGAGGCCATGGCCGGATCATCGGCCATGGCGCGATGCATCGCGACCTCGTCAGAGCCCAGCTCCAGCATGTCGCCCAGAATGGCGACGCGCCGACCGCCGGTCAGCCGCGCCAGCGTCGCCAGCCCCGCCGCAAGCGAGGTCGGGTTCGAGTTATAGGCGTCGTCGATCAGGCGGATGCCGGCCAGATCCTCGACCGCGCCGCGCCCCAGCGGCGGGCGCCAGTCGGAAAGCCCCCTGGCCGCCTGCGCCATATCGGCACCGGCGGCGGAAAGCGCGGCCAGAACCCCGACCGCGTTCATCACGAAATGCGTGCCGGCGCTGGCAAGGGTGAAATCGACCGTCTCGCCAAGGATGCGGGCGCGGACCTGGGTTACGCCGTCCGTGGTCTCGGCCTTGACGGGTTTGGCCATGCCCTGCGCGCCAAAGCCGATGACGATGGCGCCGGCCTCATCGGCGCAGTCGCGCAAAAGCTGGGTGACGGCCAGATCCTCGGGGATTACCGCCGTGCCGGGCTGCATCAGCCCGCGAAAGATCGCGCCCTTTTCGCGGGCGATGCCCTCAATGGCGCCGAACGCCTCAAGATGGGCGGCGGCGACGGTGGTGATCATGGCGACATGCGGACGCGCCAGACGGGCCAGCGGCTCGATCTCGCCGGGGTGGTTCATGCCGATCTCGATAATGGCGAAATCGGTGGCCTCGGGCATCCGCGCCAGCGTCAGGGGCACGCCCCAATGGTTGTTATAGCTGGCCTCGGCGGCATGGATCACGCCCTGCCCCGTCAGCGCGATGCGGGCCATTTCCTTGGTCGAGGTCTTGCCGACCGAGCCGGTGATGGCGATGACCTTGCCCCGCATGCGCGCGCGACCGGCGCGGCCAAGCGCCTCAAGCGCGGTCAGGACATCGGGAACGATCAGCAGCGGCGCGTCGGGCGCGACACCCTCGGGGATGCGGCTGACCAGCGCGGCACCGGCGCCCTTTTCCAGCGCCTGAGCCACGAAATCATGGCCGTCCCGCGCGGCTTGCAGCGCGACGAACAGATCACCCGGCTGGATGGTGCGGGTGTCGATGGAAACACCGCCCACCGCAAAATCGCGGGTTGCCCGGCCGCCTGTCGCGGCAGCTGCGTCATGCGAGGTCCAGAGCGTCATATCTTGCCATCCAATGCGGCGACCGCCACCGAGGCCTGTTCGGCATCGTCAAAGGGATAGACATCGGCGCCGATGATCTGCCCGGTTTCATGCCCCTTGCCGGCGATCAGCAGCGCGTCGCCCGGTTGCAGCGCATCGACGCCGCGCAGGATCGCCTCGGCGCGGTCGCCGACCTCGATGGCGTCGGGGCCTGCGCCAGCCATGACCTCGGCGCGGATGGCTGCGGGGTCCTCGGAGCGGGGGTTGTCGTCGGTCACAAAGACCACATCGGCGAATTCGCGGGCAGCCTCGCCCATCAGGGGGCGTTTCAGGC
>JAGPGI010000275.1 GCA_018056045.1 Paracoccus sp. (in: a-proteobacteria) | reverse complement strand
GCCGTGGTGCCGACGATCCTGCGTCGCGGCCCGGAATGGTTCGCAAGCTTCGGTCGCCCGAACAATGCCGGCGTCAAGCTGTTTGGCATGACCGGGCACGTCAACAGCCCCTGCGTGGTCGAAGAGGCTATGTCGATCCCCATGCGTGAGCTGATCGAAAAGCATGGCGGCGGTGTGCGCGGCGGCTGGAAGAACCTGAAAGCGGTGATTCCCGGCGGTGCCTCCTGCCCGGTGCTGACCGCCGAGATGTGCGAAAACGCCATCATGGATTACGACGGCATGCGCGAGCTGAAATCCAGCTTTGGCACCGCCTGCATGATCGTGATGGACAAGGACACCGACATCATCAAGGCGATCTGGCGGCTGTCGGCATTCTTCAAGCATGAAAGCTGCGGCCAGTGCACGCCCTGCCGCGAAGGCACCGGCTGGATGATGCGGGTCATGGACCGCCTTGTGAAGGGCGAGGCCGAGGTCGAGGAAATCGACATGCTTTTCGACGTGACCAAACAGGTCGAGGGCCACACGATCTGCGCCCTTGGCGACGCGGCGGCATGGCCGATTCAGGGCCTGATCCGCAACTTCCGCGAGGAGATCGAGGACCGCATCAAGGCCAAGCGCACCGGGCGCATGGGCGCGATGGCGGCCGAGTAAGGGCAGGGATCGTAAGGACGGGGATCGTAAGGACGGGGACGATGGGCAGCAGGCTGGCATACGGGATCATGGTGGGGCGGGGGGCGAAGGCCCTTGCGCTGCTATGCCTTGCCGGTCTGGCCGCCTGCGCCACAGCGGACGCGGAACATCCGCCGATGCTTCTTGCCGTCGATGGTGTCCCGATGAAGGTCTATTTCGCCGCCGACGTCCTTGATTACGTCGAGATCGTCGAAAAGGATCCGGTGACCGGCGAGGAGCTGCGGATCACGCCCAGCCCCGACGTTTCGGGTCATGCGGTGATCCGCAATGACGGCCAGCCGACCACCGAGGCGGATGAGGGCCGCGCCCGTCAGGCCGCCGCGCATTTCTGCACCAGATCTGGTCAGGGCGCGCCGGGCGCGCTGCGGCTGGACGCGCTCGCGGACAGCGAAACCCGGGTCTGGTATTTCGGGGGCTGCGCATGAGCATCCTCACGAAATGCACACCAGCCTGTGTCGGGAACCGGCAGTCCCTGCATGTTATGAAGCGCCTTCATGACACGCAGGAGGCAATCGCCGTGAAAACCCTGAAAACCCTGACCGCCGCCGCCATCGCCCTGACCGCGCTGGCCGCACCCGCCGCCGCGCTGGAGCCGCTGAGCCAGGAAAAATACGTCAATGACCGGCTGATCGCCGCGCGCATCGCCGACCGCATCCGCAAGACCTGCCCGACGATCAATGCGCGTATCTTCTATGCCTATGGCGAGGCGCGGAAGCTGCAATCCTATGCCCGCAAAAAGGGCTATTCGGACGAGCAGATCGACGCCTTCCTGGACAGCAAGACCGAGAAAAAGCGCATCTATGCCGTGGCCGAGGATTATCTGGCCCGCAATGGCGCGAACAAGAACGACCCCGAGAGCTTCTGCAAGATCGGCCGCGCCGAGATGCAGAAGAAGACCGTCATCGGCAGCCTGCTGGTGGCGAAATGAGCGGGGGCTGGATGAACAGGATCGGACTGGCGCTGATGGCTGCGGCCGCCGCCGCGATGATCGCGGGGGATGCCTTCGCGGGCGAGGAATCGCGGCCCTTTGCGCCGACTTCGCAGAAATTCTACCTGAATTTCGACATGCTGGCGCCGGCCGATCTGAGCTGCGATGCGACCGGCCCCGGCGTGCGGGTCAAGCAAAGCCGCGATCTGGCGGGCAAGCCGGTGCTGCGGGTGACCGGGAACGTCCGGGACGCCCGGATTACCTGCTCGCGCCCCGATGGCAGCCGCTATAGAACCGACGCAAATCGCGAGCAATTCTACAACACCGCCGAGCCTTTGCGCGCGACCGTGACATATCAGCGCGACCGCGATGCGATGACTGTGGTCCTGCGTCGCGGCGATGATATCAACGATATCGTCGAGGTGGTGCACAAGTCGTTCCTGCGCGTGGCGCCGGGGACAGGAAACATGGACAGCTCGCTCAGGTCGCTGGGCGGAATGAATTCTTCGGGCGCTGACGAGGCGCCGGCCCTTGTGGGCGACTGACAATGCGGCGCGGCCAAGGCGGCACGTCGGAGATAGGAATGAAGGTGAAGTGATGGCAGATCTTCGCAAGATCAAGATCGACGACAAGGTGATCGAGGTCGATCCGAACCTGACCCTGATTCAGGCCTGCGAACAGGCCGGGGTCGAGGTGCCGCGTTTCTGCTATCACGAACGCCTGTCCATCGCCGGCAACTGCCGCATGTGTCTGGTCGAGGTCGTCGGCGGCCCGCCCAAGCCCGCCGCATCCTGCGCCATGCAGGTCAAGGACCTGCGCCCCGGCCCCGATGGCGCGCCCTCGGAGGTGCGCACCAACAGCCCGATGGTCCGCAAGGCCCGCGAGGGCGTGATGGAATTTCTGCTGATCAACCACCCGCTGGATTGCCCGATCTGCGATCAGGGCGGCGAATGCGACCTGCAGGATCAGGCCATGGCTTACGGCGTCGATTTCAGCCGCTACCGCGAACCCAAGCGCGCCAGCGAGGACCTGAACCTTGGCCCGCTGGTCGAAACCCACATGACGCGCTGCATCTCCTGCACCCGCTGCGTGCGCTTCACCACCGAGGTCGCGGGGATCACCCAGATGGGTCAGACCGGCCGGGGCGAGGACAGCGAGATCACCAGCTATCTGAACGAGACGCTGAACTCGAACCTGCAGGGCAATATCATCGATCTGTGCCCGGTCGGCGCGCTGGTCTCCAAGCCCTATGCCTTCACCGCCCGCCCGTGGGAACTGACCAAGACCGAGACCGTCGACGTCATGGACGCGCTGGGGTCGAACATCCGCGTCGATACCAAGGGCCGCGAAGTCATGCGCATCCTGCCGCGCAACAATGACGGCGTGAACGAGGAATGGATCAACGACAAGACCCGTTTCGTCTGGGACGGCCTGCGCCGCCAGCGTCTGGACAAGCCCTATATCCGTGAGAACGGCCGGCTGCGCGCCGCAAGCTGGCCCGAGGCGCTGGAAACCGCTGCCCGCGCCATGAAGGGCAAGAAGGTCACCGGCCTGATCGGTGATCTGGTCCCGGTCGAGGCCGCCTTCAGCCTCAAGCAACTGGTCGAAGGCTTGGGGGGCCGCGTCGAATGCCGCACCGACAATGCGCGTCTGCCGATCGGCAACCGCTCTGCCTATGTCGGCACGGCGCGGATCGAGGATATCGACCATGCCGCGATGATCCAGCTCATCGGCACCAACCCGCGCGAAGAGGCGCCGGTGCTGAACGCCCGGATCCGCAAGGCATGGCTGCATGGCGCCAAGGTCGGGCTGGTCGGCGAGCCGGTCGACCTGACCTATGATTACGCGCATCTGGGCAATGACCGGGCGGCGCTGCAGAAGCTCTCGTCGATGGAGATCACCGACGAGACCCGCGCCAAGCCGACCATCGTCATCGTCGGGCAGGGTGCGATCCGCGAAGCCGATGGCGAGGCGGTGCTGGCCCATGCCATGCGGCTTTGCGAAAATTCGAACTCGAAACTGCTGGTCCTGCACACGGCCGCCGCCCGCGTCGGGGCGATGGATGTGGGCGCGGTGACCGAGGGCGGTCTCGAGGCCGCCATCGACGGCGCCGAGGTCATCTATAACCTTGGCGCGGACGAGGTGGACATCGCCCCCGGTGCCTTCGTGATCTATCAGGGCAGCCATGGCGACCGCGGCGCGCACCGCGCCGACCTGATCCTGCCCGGTGCCTGCTATACCGAGGAAAACGGCCTGTTCGTGAACACCGAAGGCCGCCCGCAACTGGCGCTGCGCGCGAATTTCGCGCCGGGCGAGGGCAAGGAAAACTGGGCGATCCTGCGCGCGCTTTCTGCCGAGCTGGGCAAGACCCAGCCCTGGGACAGCCTCGCCGGTCTGCGTCGCAAGCTGATCGAGGCGGTGCCGCATCTGGCGCAGATCGACCATGTGCCCGAAAACGACTGGCAGCCGCTGACCCGCTTCGATCTGGGCCATGCGAGCTTCCGCTATGCGATCAAGGATTTCTACCTGACGAACCCCATCGCGCGGTCCTCGCCGCTGATGGGCGAGCTTTCGGCAATGGCGGCGGCCCGCAAGGCCACGCCTCTGGCAGCGGAGTAAGGCAATGCGGCGCGGCGCCATGGCACGGTTGATCGGAACGGGGGCGATGCTGTCGCTTCTTGTCGCCTGCGGCGACGAGAAGGGCGAATCGCGTCCCCGTGCCAAGCCCGAGCAACTGGACGTGGCGGTGCTGCACAGCGATGCCGGATCGCCCGACAAGAAGGTGCTGAGCCGGGGCCGCATCTCGACCAAATCCGGCGAGATCCTGATTCTGGAGTCCGATGGCTCGGTGACCGAAATGGAACTGGACAGCCCCGGCGGCCGCGACGCCTTTGCCGT
>JAGPGI010000020.1 GCA_018056045.1 Paracoccus sp. (in: a-proteobacteria) | reverse complement strand
CTGATCCGTCCAGATCCAGCAGTCTGCGCGACCGCAGGTGCCGCTTGCGGCAGAAAATCCTTGTCTAGCGCTCGGATACAGGCGATCTTCACCTCAAACGACACGCCACTTGGGGAATGCAGGTTCAAAACCCGTTCTAATCATTACTTGGGCAGTATAGCTTTGCATTTGAATAAAACTAGAACGAATCCGCAGACTGACCAAAAGTATAGGTTTCAATGATATCAAGGTGTTGTGAACGAAAATCTGCCCTCAAATACACCTTTACCTTGCGTCAAGTATGTGCTTTGAAGGGTGCCCCGCTGCAGTGCCGAAAGTCTGAATAGTTGTTTGCTTTCGGACTGGGCAACTTTGGGTTGACATCGCTCGGAATGTTAAGCCGGCTTATTCCTGACAAATTAATTATTAACATCAATCTCAGGTTGAATTACTGATCGGTTCATTTCAGTTTCGTCGGTGAAGATGGGGCCGATTATATTGGCCGGCATGGGCCGATGGCCGTCGCTGCGGGGCGAAGATGGGGCGTGCTGGCCATCATGGTCAGGGCCGCCCGGTCGTCGCGACGGTCCGGTCATGGCCTTGATGCGAGGGCTAGCGGCCGCGCGCCCATTCCTGCTGGTTGCGGCCCGTGCGCACGGCCAGGGCCACTGCCGAATAGGTGGCAAAGCCGACCGGATCGGCGGCGGCCAGGCGCAGCAATTCGGCGCGATCGGGCCGGACATGGCCCTGATGCGCGATCAGTTCGGGAAACAGCCGGGCGATCTCGGCGACACCCTGATCCTGACGGCGGCGGACGCGGACCAGCGGTGAAAATCCCTCGACCAGCGGCCATTCATAGGGCGCGTCGACCAGAAAACGCTCGGTCTCGTCAAATTGCAGCCGGGCGAAGGTGTCGTCCGAAATGATCTGCGGGAAAGCGCCCCAGCGGGCGCGCCCGGCAGCGTTCACCGCGAAAAGGCCGGCGCCGGTCACGCCCTGCGCCACGAAAGGCAGCTTTTGCCAGAACCGCGCATAGGCGCGCGAGACGGCGCTCCGGGCCGGTGCGACGACCAGCTTGCCGCCGGCATAGCGCGGCGCGGCCACGTCGAGAACCTGCACGAGGCCCGCCAGCAGGTGCGGGCTCAGCCGAATATCGGCGTCCAGATAGATCCGGATGCCATGGCTGGCGCGGGTATCGCCGTGATTGAGGGCGCCGATCTTACCCCCCTGCGCCAGTTCCTCGACGCAGAGCTGCCAGCCCCGCGCGGCAAAGGCCGGTGCATGGGCGCGGGCGCGGGCGGCGGTGTCGTCGCTGCAGCCATTGGCGATGACGATCGCCTCGACCGGGCCGGAATGGTCCTGGGTCAGGATCGACTTCAGGACGGTGTCGATGTAGCCGGCCTCGTCATGCGCCGGAAGGATGATGGAACAGGGGGTCATCTGACAAAGGGACAGGTTGCGGAATGGCGACGATGCGCTACCAAAGGCGGGAAGGCAACGCAGGGAAATGCGGCGCATTGTTCGTATCGGGCCTGATTTCGGTTGTCGCGATCATGGCGCGGACGCTACCATACCGGCGCCGGAAAAGTCATTGGCAATTGGCCAGCCTCAGGGCGGCACGATTTCAGCAGAGGCAGAGGGGCCACAGGTTTGACGCCCGCAACAGGAACAGAACCGGATCAGAAACCGGAACACATGGCAGCGCCCGGCGCGGTGCGTGGCCATGTGTCAAGCAAGTTCATCCGCCGCGAGGCCGCGCTGGCGGCCGAGGATGCCGAGCATGCCAGAGTGATCGCACAGCGATTCTCGCTGCTGCGGACGCGCATCCTGCGTGAAATGCGCAACCGCGGCTGGACGCGGCTTGCCGTGGTGCCGGTGACGCCGGGGGCCGGGGGAACCTATACCGCGGTCAACCTGTCGCTGGCGTTGGCGCGTCAGCCGCATACGCAGGTGACGCTGATCGACCTCGATCTGGCCGATCCCTCGATCGCAGAGCAACTGGCCGTGCCCGGATGCGGGGCGGTTTCGGCCGCGCTGCGCGAAAGGCGCGAACTTGACCAACTGGTCGCCACCGTGAGCGAGGCGCCGAACCTGTCGGTTCTGGCCCCCGGTCATGCCGAGCCCGCGGCGGCCGAACTGTTACAGGACCGGCTTTTCATCGACGCGATGGCGAAGCTGCATCAAAGGTATCCGGCCGAGATCGCCATTCTGGACACGGCGGCACTGCTGGGTCAGGACGCGGCGCTGGCCACCTTGCCGCTGGCCGATGCCATCCTGCTGGTGGCGGATGGGCGCAGGGGCACGGCTGCCGACATGGCCGAATGTGAACGCCTGCTGGCGGGCATGCCGCCGGTCATGGGCGTGGTCCTCAACAAGTCCGACGACTGAACAATGAGACAGGGTTAAAGAGTGGGGCCAATCCAATCCTTCCAAGATCTGATCAGCATGATCTGGCGGCGCATGCCGCTGGTTCTGACGATCTCGATCCTTGGCGTGCTGATATCGTTCTATCTGATCGTGTCGGAGCCCCGCAGCTATGAAGCCTCGGCGGTGATCCAGCTCGACATGCCGGCGGCAATCGACCCGGCCAGCGACAGTTCGCTGCCGGCGTCGCGCCGGGTGCAGCTGATCGAGCAGCGCCTGATGGCGCGCCAGAACCTGCGCGACGTGATCGAGCGGCTGGGGCTGTTTGCAAACACCGCCGGGCTGAGCGAAAGCGAAAAGCTGGCGGCGCTGCGGCTCTCGACCCGGATCGACAGCATTTCCGCCCCCGGCGTCTCGGTCGATTCGCGCCTGTCTCTGGCGGCGATCATCATTACCTCGCGCGCCGAAACCCCCGAAACCGCCGCCGCCATCGCCAATGATTTCGCCGACAGCGTCGTCAACCGCGACCGCGACAACCGGGCGCTGCGCATCCATGAAACCCGCGACTTCCTGACCACCGAGGAAACCCGCCTGAACGAGGCGCTGGCCGTCCAAGAGCGCAAGGTCGTCGAATACAGCGCCCGTAACGAGGATGCGCTGCCCAGCTCGCAAGAGTTTCTGCAGGCCGAACTGGGCCAGTTGACCGAGATCGAGGCTGCGCTGGACCGCGACATCATGACCCTGCAGCGCGAGCGGCTGGCGCTGGAGGCGGGCGGCATTGCCGATGCGCGGCCCTCGGCCTCGCTGGTGCAGCAGATCCGCTCGGCCGAGGTCGAATTGGCGCAGGCGCGCCGGACGCTGCCCGAGGGTCATCCCGAGATCCAGCGTCTGGAAGACCAGCTTGAGCGGCTCAACAGTGGCGGCGGCAGCGGCGGCTCGGACGTGGTGCGCCGTCAGGTCGAACTGATCGACGCGCAGCTCGCGCAGCTCAATCTGGACAAGCAGGGACTCGAGAGCCGCCGGATCGAGATCGACAAGGCCCGCGCCCGCGGCCCGCTGGTCGCGCGCGAGATCGAGGGGATGGTCCGGGAACAGACCCGCCTGCAGGACCGCTATGCGGAAATCTCGCGCCAGCTGGCGCAGGTCGAGGCGCAGCAGTTGCTGATGGACAACGATCAGGCCGAGCGTTTCGTTCTGCTGGAAAGTGCGGTCCCGCCGGAATATCCGGTGCTGTCCAACCGCAAGAAAAGCGCGGTTCTGGGCGTCGGTGTCAGCGGTGCGCTGGCGCTTCTGGTCGCCTTCGTGCTTGAGACGATGAACCCGATCCTGCGCAGCAGCAGACAATTCGCCCGCGCCACAGGCACGATCCCGGTGATTTCGCTGCCCTATCGGCTGACCTCGGAGGATATTGCGCGGCGCCGGCGTCGCACGATCTATATGGTCTGCATCCTGCTGTGCGGGGCTTTCGCCGTGCTGTGGATGCTGGGCAAGATCCCCGGCCTGCCCTCGCCCGGCGTCGTGTCCGTGCCGACTGACGGGATAGGATGATGAGCGACGAAAGCGTCGAGGACGCGGGCAAGGCCTCTCACAAGAGCCTTGCCTCGCGGGCGTTAGGCAGTGGCGCATGGTCGATGGCCAATTTCGGCCTCGGTCAGGCCATGCGTCTGGCATCGAACCTGGTCCTGACCCGCATCCTCAGCCCCGAGGATTTCGGGTTGATGACACTGGTCACCAGCTTTCTGATCGGGCTGGCCATGTTCAGCGACATGGGCTTTGGCCCCTCGATCATGCAGAGCAAGCGCGGCGACGATCCGGCATTTCTGGACACGATCTGGACGCTGAAGATCATCCGCGGCTTCGTGATCTTCTTTGCGGCGCTGGCGATGTCCTGGCCGCTGGCGGTATTCTACGACGCGCCGCAATTCGCCTGGGTGTTTCCGGTCGCCGCCAGTTCGCTGCTGATCGGCGGCTTTTTCCCGACCCGGATCGACTCGGCGGCGCGGCATCTGCAGATCGGCCGCCTGACCGTCCTTGAACTGTGCAACCAGTTGATCGGCGTTCTGATCACCATCGCCGCCGCGCTGATCCTGAAATCGGTCTGGGCGCTGGTCTGGGGCAATGTGCTGGGCGCGGTCGTGCAATTGCTGATGTTCCGGTTTTTCCTGCCCGGCCATCAAAACCGCCTGCGGATGGAGCCTGAGGCCCGCGCCGAGGTGATGAAATTCGGCAAATGGATCTTTTTCAGCACCATCTGCGGCTTTTTGCTGTTTCAGGGTGACCGGATCATTCTGGGCCGGGTGCTGACGCTGGACCAGCTCGGCATCTACAATATCGGCCTGTTTCTGGCGACGGTGCCGGTGATGCTGGGCAATTCCATTGCTGCGCGGCTGTTCATCCCGATGTATCGCCAGCACCCGCCGGGCGAAAGCGCCGAGGATTGGCGGATTCTGGCCCGGACGCGCGCCGGGCTGACCGCGCTTTTGCTGGCGGCGGCGGTGACGCTGGCCTGGGCCGGGCCGCATTTGGTCGATGCGCTTTACGATTCGCGCTATCACACGGCGGGCGGGATTCTGGTGGTCATCGCCTGTATCCAGATGATTCAGGTCATTCCCATCAGCTATGAATATTCGGCGCTGGCCGCGTCGGATTCGCGTGGCTTCTTCATCATGCAATCCACCCGCGCAATGATCTACACGCTGCTGGTGACGACGGGCGCGTGGTTTTACGGGCTGGCGGGGCTGCTGGCCGGGCAGGCGCTGTCGCAGATCCTGTGCTATCCGGTCACGGTCTGGCTGGCGCGCCGGCATCAGGCCTGGGACCCGCGTCATGACCTGATCGCGGCGGTCCTTGCATTTATCGCCGCCGCCCTCTCCTTCACGCTGCATGGCGACGCGATCCGGGCGGCCTTGATGCCCTGACGGCAGGCGGCTGCGTTTTTGCCCTTTCGATCCCACTCCGCATGGTTCTATCCATAGGAAGAGGATCGGAGGGAGAGAAACGACATGAGCGACGACAACACACCCCACAAATCCCGCATCACGCGGGAAGAGGCGCTGGCCTATCACCTTGAGCCGCGCCCCGGGAAATATGACATCGTGGCCTCGACCCCCATGGCGACCCAGCGCGACCTGTCGCTGGCCTATTCGCCCGGCGTGGCGGTGCCGGTCGAAGCCATCGCCGAGCGCCCCGAGACCGCCTATGACTATACCGTCAAGGGCAACATGGTCGCCGTGATCTCGAACGGGACGGCGATTCTGGGGCTGGGCAATCTGGGGGCACTGGCCTCCAAGCCGGTGATGGAGGGCAAGGCGGTGCTCTTCAAGCGCTTCGCCGATGTGAACGCCATCGATATCGAGCTGGATACCGAAGACCCCGAGGAAATCATCAATGCCGTCAAGCTGATGGGCCCGACCTTTGGCGGCATCAACCTTGAGGACATCAAGGCGCCGGAATGCTTCATCATCGAGCAGCGGCTGAAAGAGCTGATGGACATTCCGGTCTTTCACGACGACCAGCACGGCACGGCGGTGATCTGCGCCGCCGGCCTGATCAACGCGCTGGAGCTGTCGGGCAAAAAGATCGAGGACGTCAGGATCGTCCTGAACGGCGCCGGCGCGGCCGGCATCGCCTGTCTGGAACTGCTGAAATCCATGGGCGCGCGGCACGAAAACTGCATCATGTGCGACACCAAGGGCGTGATCTATCAGGGCCGCACCGAGGGCATGAACCAGTGGAAATCGGCCCATGCGGTGAAAACCGACCTGCGCACGCTGGAGGAGGCGATGAAGGGCTGCGACGTTTTCCTGGGCGTCTCGGCCAAGGGGGCGGTGACGCAGGCCATGGTCATGGGCATGGCCGAGAACCCGGTCATCTTCGCCATGGCGAACCCCGACCCCGAAATCACCCCCGAGGATGCCCATGCCGTCCGCCCCGACGCCATCGTCGCCACCGGCCGCAGCGATTATCCCAATCAGGTCAACAACGTCCTGGGTTTCCCCTATCTGTTCCGGGGCGCGCTGGACATCCACGCCCGCGCCATCAATGACGAGATGAAGATCGCCTGCGCCAATGCGCTGGCGGAACTTGCGCGCGAGGATGTGCCCGACGAGGTTGCCGTGGCCTATGGCCGCAAGCTGCAATTCGGCCGCGACTACATCATTCCGACGCCGTTCGACCCGCGCCTGATCCATGTCATTCCGCCCGCCGTGGCCAAGGCGGGCATGGATACCGGCGTCGCCCGCCGCCCGATCATCGACATGGAGAGCTATGTCCAGTCGCTGAAGGCGCGCATGGACCCGACCGCCGCCATCCTGCAGGGCATCCATGCCCGCGCCCGTCAGGCGCAGGCCCGGATGATCTTTGCCGAGGGCGACGACCTGCGCGTGTTGCGTGCCGCCGTGGCCTGGCAGCGCGGCGGCATGGGCCAGTCGCTGGTTGTCGGCCGCGAGGCCGAGGTCAAGGAGGCTCTGGAATCCGCCGGTCTGGGCGACGCGGTGCGCGAGCTGACCGTGGTCAATTCCGGCAACAGCCGGCATCTGGAAACCTATCAGAACGCGCTTTACGCGCGGCTGCAGCGCAAGGGTTTCGACCGCGAGGACGCCTTCAAGCTGGCGGCGCGCGACCGCCATGTCTTTGCGGCGCTGATGCTGATGCACGGCCATGGCGACGGTCTGGTGACCGGGGCCACGCGCAAGAACGCGCCGACGCTCTCGCAGATCGGCAAGGTCTTTGACGTGACCCCGGCGGATGGCGCGGTGGGCCTGACGGCGGTTCTGCACAATGGCCGCATCATCGTCATTGGCGACACGCTGGTCCATGAATGGCCCGAGGCCGAGGATCTGGCCGATATCGCCACCCGTGGCGCCCATGTCGCCCGCGGGCTGGGGCTGGAACCGCGCGTGGCTTTCCTGTCGTTTTCGAACTTCGGCTATCCGCTGAGCGAACGCGCGGTAAAGATGGCCCATGCGACCGAGGTTCTGGACGCGCGCGGCGTCGATTTCGAATATGAGGGCGAGATGACGGTGGACGTGGCGCTGAACCCGGTTCAGGCGGCGAAATACCCGTTCTCGCGCCTGACGGGGCCGGCGAATGTGCTGGTGGTGCCGGCGCGGCATTCGGCCTCGATCTCGGTCAAGCTGTTGCAAGAGGTGGCGGGCGCGACGGTGATCGGCCCGATCCTGACCGGGGTGCCGCAGGCGATCCAGATCTGTTCGACCAACTCGACGGTGAACGACATCCTGAACATGGCCGCCATCGCGGCGGGCCGTCTGGGTCAGATCAAGTAACGGCACTGGACGAGCCGGGCCGGGGCGCTGCCTTTCCGGGCAGCGGCCCGCCTCAGGCGGCGGGTTCGATGTCGCGCCGCGCGGGCGAGGCCTGCGGCAGCCCCCAGCGCGTCCGAAAGGATGCCCGCGAGCGGGCGACCCACATTCGGCGTAAAGTCACAGCGCTGCTCAAGTTATGGGCCGATCTCCATCTGTTCGCCAAAGGGCGATCCTCGCCCGCATCGAAACTGGCGAAGGGATGGGCTCATCCGCCGAAATGGTCCTCACCGCGCGCGGCGGCCAGCTCGGTCTGGTGCTGGCGTTCGCGAAAGCGGGCGCGGTCGGCATCGGAATATTCGCCCGCGCAGCGGTGGCAGGCGACGCCCGGCTCATATTCGGGGCGGGCGCGGTCCTCGGGGGCGAGGGGGCGGCGGCAGGCGTGGCACAGGTCGTAATGCCCCTGCCGCAGCCCGTGGCCAAGACTGACGCGCTTGTCAAAGACGAAGCATTCGCCCTGCCACAGGCTGTCCGCCTCGGGGATGTCTTCAAGGTATTTCAGGATGCCGCCTTGCAGGTGAAAGACATCCTCGATGCCCTCGCCCAGCAGGAAATTCGTCGATTTCTCGCAGCGGATGCCGCCGGTGCAGAACATGGCGATGCGCTTGCCCTGGAAGCGATGCGCATTCTCGCGCCACCAGACCGGAAAGTCGCGAAAGCTGCGCGTCTCTGGGTCGACGGCGCCGGCGAAGGTGCCGATCTGGACCTCGTAATCGTTGCGGGTGTCGATCACCGCGACATCGGGGGCCGAGATCAGCGCGTTCCAGTCGGCCGGCGTGACATAGCGCCCGACGGCGGCGGTCGGATCGACATCGGGCTGGCCCATGGTGACGATCTCACGCTTGAGGCGCACCTTCATGCGGCCAAAGGGCATGGTCTCGGCGGTGCTTTCCTTCCAGATCAGATCGGCGCAGCCGGGCAGGGCGCGGATATGGGCCAGGACGGCATCGATCCCCTCGCGCGGGCCGGCGATGGTGCCGTTGATCCCCTCGCGCGCCAGCAAAAGCGTGCCGCGCACGCCATGGGTGCAGGCGACACTGGCCAACGGACCCTTCAGCGCCTGAGGGTCGGGAAAGGGGGTAAAGTGGTAAAGCGCGGCGACGGTCAGCATGTCTTGGCCATAGCCGCCGCGCGGAGTGTCGTCAAATCATCCGAAGGTGATCCCCAGCGCGATCCCCCCCAGAAGATAGATGAACATGGTGATCAGGATGATACCGACAAGGTTCAGGACGAACCCGCCCCGCGCCATCTGCCCGATGGTGACGGCCCCGGTGCCAAAGACGATGGCATTCGGGGGCGTCCCCACTGGCAGCATGAAGGCGCAGGTCGCCGCGAAGGCCGCCGGGATCAGCAGCGCCATCGGATCGGCCCCGATCCCCAGCGCCACCCCACCCAGAATCGGGATGAAGGTCGCCGCCGTCGCGGTGTTCGAGGTGATCTCGGTCAGGAACAGGATCAGCGTCGTCACCGCCATGATCAGCAGGATCGGCGGCAGCGCGCCAAGGCCCTGCACCTGCTGGCCGAACCATTCGTCCAGCCCGCTGGCCGCGACCGCGCCCGCAAGGCTGAGCCCGCCCCCGAACAGCAAGAGCACGCCCCAGGGCAGCCCATCCTCGGCATCCTTCCAGTTCAGGACCATGGTGGTGCGGCCCCGGCCGGGCAGGATGAACAGCGCGATGCCGGCGGCAATGGCGATGGCGGTGTCGTCAAGGCTGCCCAGAAAGCCCAGTTCCGAGCCGGTGATGCTGGTCAGCAGACCCGGCACCACCCACAAAAACGCGGCCGAGCCAAAGACGATCATCACCATGCGCTCGCCCTGACTGACCGGGCCAAGCTCGGCGATCTGCTCGTCGATCATGCGCTTGCCGCCGGGCACCTCGCTGAGGTCAAAGCGAAAGATGACCCGCGTCATCAGGAACCACGCGATCAGGATGAAGACCAGAGCCAGCGGCAGGCCGATCATCATCCATTCCAGAAAGCCGATCTTGCGCTGCAGCTCGTCGGAGACATAGCCCGCGACAATGGCGTTGGGCGGGCTGCCCAGAAGCGTGCCCAGACCCCCGATGGTCGCGGACCACGCGATCGACAGGATCAGGCAGATGCCGAAACGCTTGATGTTCTCGTCATGGACGACCTCGCTGATCTTGCCGCCGGCCGCCAGATCCTCGGCGGCATGACCGTCGCCGGAGCGGCCGCTGCGCTCGATCACAAGGGTCAGGATCGAAAGACCGATGGGCAGCATCATCAGCGTGGTGGCGGTGTTTGACACCCACATCGACAGAAAGCCCGTGGCCAGCATCATGCCCAGCACGATGCGCCTTGGCTCGACGCCCACGCGGCGCAGGGTCAAGAGCGCGATGCGGCGATGCAGGTTCCATTTCTCCATGGCGATGGCGATCAGGAAGCCGCCAAGGAACAGGAACACGATGGAACTGGCATAGGGGGCGGTGGCCTCGCTGACGGTGCGCTCGGTCAGCATCGGGATCAGGACGATGGGCAAAAGCGAGGTGGCCGATAACGGGATCGACTCGCTCATCCACCAGATCGCCATCAGCGTGCCGATGGCGGCGACGGCGCGCGCGTCGGGGGACAGCCCCTCGGAATTGCCCAGAAGCAGCCAGACGATGCCGGCGACGATCAGGCCGGCAGCGCGCAGGCCCCAGACCATGGCCGCCGAACGGCCCGGCCCGCTGTCATATTCATCATATTCTCCCTGCTGGCGTGGTTCGATCGGCAGGTTCTCCTGTGGCATGGTCGTGCGCTCCCTCATGTAATGGTTACTTCGGGTCAGCCTAAACGCAGGCCGCGATTTGTCGCAATAGACTGCCGGCATTGACGCTTGTGCGGCCCCGCCCTAGCGTTGGCGTCAGTACCGCAGCCCAGAACTCCGAGGCCCCGCATGGCACGCGCCCTGATCGTCATCGACATGCAGCCGGATTTCTGTCCCGGTGGTCGTCTGCCCGTGGCCGGCGGGGATGAAATCGTCGGTCCGATCAATGACATGATGGCGGAATTTGACGCGGTGGTGCTGACGCAGGACTGGCACCCGCCCGAGCATATGAGCTTTGCCGAGAACCATCCCGGCGCCGCGGCCTTTTCCGAGATCCAGATGCCATACGGGCCGCAGGTTCTTTGGCCCAGCCATTGCGTGATCGGGACGGCAGGGGCGGAGTTTCACCCGAATCTGGCCGTCGACCATGCCGATCTGGTGATCCGCAAGGGCTTTCGGCCCCAGATCGACAGCTATTCGGCCTTTTACGAGAACGACCACCAGACGCCCACCGGCCTTGCCGGCTATCTGCGTGACCGCGGCCTGTCGGACCTGACCTTTGTCGGGCTGGCGCATGATTTCTGCGTGTCGTGGTCGGCCATCGACGCTGCCAATCTGGGCTTTCGCGCCACCGTCATCGAGGCGGCGACGCGGGCCATCGACCTGAACGGCTCCCGCGAGGGCGCCCGCCAGTCCATGCGCACGTCAGGAGTGATACTGGCATGATGATCCCGACCGTCGATATCGCGGCCCGCGTCTATAACCACAAATGGAAGATCGACCCGATCGTGCGTTCGCTGATCGATACCGACTTCTACAAGCTCTTGATGTGCCAGTCGGTGTTCCGCAACCGCCCCGACACGCAGGTGGCCTTCAGCCTGATCAACCGCACCACCCGCATCCGCCTGGCCGACCTGATCGACGAGGGTGAGTTGCGCGAGCAGCTGGACCATGTGCGCGGCCTGACGCTGGCGCGCGGCGAAAGCACATGGCTGCGCGGCAATACGTTTTACGGCAAGCGACAGATGTTCCGCCCGGATTTCATGGAATTTCTCGAGAATCTGCGCCTGCCCGCCTATCATCTGGAAAAGCGCGACGGCCAGTATGAGTTGACCTTTGAAGGCAGCTGGCCCGAGGTCATGCTGTGGGAAATCCCGGCTTTGGCGATCATCATGGAACTGCGCTCGCGCGCCGTCTTGAAGGACATGGGCCGGTTCGAACTGCAGGTGCTCTATGCCCGCGCCATGGCCCGGCTTTGGGAAAAAATCGAGGATCTGCGCGAGCTTGGCCCCGACCTGCGCATGGCCGATTTCGGCACCCGGCGGCGGCACAGCTTTCTGTGGCAGGACTGGTGCGTGCAGGCGCTGGTCGAGGGGCTGGGCGATCAGCGCTTCATCGGCACCTCGAATTGCCTGATCGCCATGCGCCGCGATATCGAGGCGATCGGCACCAATGCCCATGAACTGCCCATGGTCTATGCGGCGCTGGCCGATACGGACGAGGAACTGCGTCAGGCCCCCTACCGCGTCCTTGCCGACTGGCACGAGGAACATGAGGGGATGCTGCGCATCATCCTGCCCGACACCTATGGCAGCAAGGGGTTTCTGGACCATGCGCCGGACTGGCTGGCGGGCTGGACCGGCATCCGCGTCGACAGCGGCGATCCGGTCGAGGGCGCCGAAATGGCGATCCGCTGGTGGCAGGAGCGGGGCGAGGACCCGCGCGACAAGCTGATCATCTTTTCCGACGGGCTGGATGTCGCCAAGGTCGGCGAGCTGTTCCACCGTTTTCGCGGCCGGGTCAAGGTCAGCTTTGGCTGGGGCACGCTTTTGACCAATGATTTCCGTGGCCTGGTGCCGGGGGACGGGCTGGCGCCGTTTTCGCTGGTTTGCAAGGCGGTCGCCGCGAATGGCCGGCCCACGGTCAAGCTGTCGGACAATCCCGAAAAAGCCACCGGCCCCAAGGACGAAATCGCCCGCTATCGCCGGGTGTTCGAGACCGGCCCGCAGGAGCGCATCGCGGTTCTGGTCTAGGCGGCGCCGGGCCACCGAGGGGGAAGATCAGGCCCCGGCTTGTGGTGGTCCGGGGCCTGAAGCATCAGCGCGTCAGCGCCGATTGCAGCTCGTGGTGGTTCTGCGAATGGCGCTTCGCGAGCTGCCGTCCCTTGCGCGCCTTGCCGATAGGACGCGCCGGCGCGGATGCGCCGGTGCCGGCAAGAAGTTCCGGGAACAACGCCATGATCTCTGCCCGGGCCGAGGGATCGACGGATCTCAGCGCCTCGGGGCCGGTGAACAGGGATTCGGTCTGTGCACCCTCCGAGCAGACGATTTCGTGGCGGTCGAACAGCAGATGGAAATATTCCAGCGGCTGGTGACTGTCGTCAATTTCGATTCCGGTCATCCCGGTCAGGTGCTTGGCGGCGACCAGGATCTCGGCCTCGCCAAACATGCGCCGGGCGATCTTTGAGTCGACCAGAACGCGATGCTGCTGCGAGACGTAAAGATCGCGCGCCGGCAGATCGGCGCCAAGCGCGCCGGCGCGGATGCGGACAGGGCGCAGCTTGTCGAAGGCGTGCAGCAGGGCCGCATCAAGCCGTTTCGAGCCGATCCAGCGCAGCGGCTGCGGGCCGTGGTCGCGGGTGATGACCATGTCGCCGACGCGCAGATCCTCGACCGCAACCTCGCCATGGGTGGTCAGGATCAGCGTGCCGTTGCGGAAGCAGACAAAGGTTGGCGCATCGGTCAGCCCGTAGCGCGAACTGTTGAGCGCGCCGAAATTGTTCTGGCCGATGCTGGTCAGGGTGATCGACTGGATCGGCTGCGTGGTCAGGGCATCGATTTCCAGCGCCGATGCGCCGGTGGGCGGCGGCACCAGAACCATTTGGCCGGTTGTGTCCTGCAACACCCGCAACGGAATGCCGGTCGCGGTGGTGCCGTCCATATAGGTCACCGAGCCGATATAGAGGACCCCGGTATCCAGATAGTGGTTTGCGCCATTGACGATGACATATTCTCCGGCGGGGCTGCCGCGCGGACCGTTGAAGGCAATGCTGCCATTGTCACTGCCGTCGCGGAGTGTGCCCGAAAAGATATTGCGCGCCAGCGGGTTGTCTGCAGAGCCAAAGGTCGTGCCCAACAGGGAACCGGCGTTTTCGGCCCCGAGCAAGTATTCGTTGGTGTCCAGATCGGCGTGGGATCCGAGCGCGATCGCCCGAACGGTCGTTAAAGTTGGCATATCAGACCCTAATCGTTCAAAAACCCTGTGAGTCAGGGCATGAGACTAATAATCGCACCACGCCGTCATGAAATTGCCGCTACCTTGCGCAATGTCAGGCGGGAGTCGCCGGCTACGACCGTCGGTGACTAGACATACAAATAGGGCGGAAAAAGGATTCGTTGAACCTATCTAAATCGATAGGATCATCTAAGTCTTTAATAATTTTCCCTTTTGATGTCAGTTTATTAGGTAATCATGGTGACGGCAGTTCCGGCACGCCGGGCGTGGCTTCGCCCGGCGCTATTTGTCGCCATTCACAGGCTGTCGCGCCAGCGGTTGACCAGCGGATAGCGCCGGTCCAGCCAGAACGCCTTGGTCGAAATGCGCGGCCCGGGGGCGGCCTGATAGCGTTTCCATTCGCTGCCATACAGCAGGCGCTCGACCTGTTTGACGGTTTCGACGTCAAAACCCTGCGCGACCAGATCCTTGAGCGCCAGATCCTTTTCCACCAGCCCCTCAAGGATGGCGTCCAGCACCTCATAGGGGGGCAGGCTGTCCTGATCCTTCTGGTCGGGGCGCAGCTCGGCCGAGGGGGGCTTGGTGATGATCTGGGGCGGGATGATCTCGCCCGCCGGGCCCATCATCCAGTCGCGGTGATTCTGGTTGCGCCAGCGGCAGGTCTGAAACACGCGGGTCTTGTAGAGATCCTTGATCGGGTTGTAGCCGCCCGCCATGTCGCCATAGATCGTGGCATAGCCCACCGCGACTTCGGACTTGTTGCCGGTGGTCAGCAGCAGCTCTCCGAACTTGTTCGAGATTGCCATCAGCATGACGCCGCGCAGGCGGGACTGGATGTTTTCCTCGGTCGTGTCGGGCTTGGTGCCCTCCATCAGATGCGCGAGCGCCTTGGTCACCGCGTCGCGCGGGCCTTCGATGCCCACCGTGTCCAGCCGCGTGCCCAGCCGGCCGGCGCAATCGGCGGCGTCGTCCAGACTGGCCTGCGAGGTGTATTCGCTGGGCAGCATCACGCAGCGCACGTTTTCGGGGCCGATCGCATCGCTGGCGATGGTGGCGACCAGCGCGGAATCGATCCCGCCCGACAGGCCCAGCACCACCTTCCTGAAGCCCGACTTGCGCATATAGTCGCGCAATCCCTCGGTCATGGCGCGGTAATCCTGTTCCCATTCGTCGGGCTGATCGGCCATCGCGCCGGGCAGCGCGCGCCAGCCATCGGGCGTGCGCTGGAAGTCGACATGCACGACCGCCTCGTCAAAGGGCGGCAGTTGCACGACCTTGGTGGCGCCGCCGGTCTCGCCGGGGTTCAGGACGAAACTTGCGCCATCGTAAAGCTGGTCATCCTGCCCGCCGACCGAGTTCAGATAGACCGCCGGCAGGCCGGTCTCGACCACGCGGGCGACCATATGGCCCATGCGCAGGTCCAGCTTGTGGCGGTGATAGGGGCTGCCATTCGGGACGATCAGGATCTCGGCGCCGCTTTCGGCCAGTGTTTCGGCCACGTCCGGCCACCATGCGTCCT
>JAGPGI010000274.1 GCA_018056045.1 Paracoccus sp. (in: a-proteobacteria) | reverse complement strand
GCGACCGGCGAGACGTTGACCGACATCGCCGCCTGCGGGGCCGAGGACGTGGATTTCGCCGTCGCCAAGGCCCGCGAGGCTTTCGAGGACGGCCGCTGGTCGCGCCTGCACCCCGCCGCCCGCAAGGAGGTGCTGATCCGTCTGGCCAAGCTGATCCAGCGCAATGCCCGCGAACTGGCGGTGATGGAAAGCCTCGATTCCGGCAAGACCATCTATGATTGCGAAACCGTGGACATCCCCGAGACCATCCATGTCATCAAGTGGCATGCCGAGCTGATCGACAAGATCTATGATCAGGTGGCGCCGGCCTCGGACGATCACATCGCCATGGTGGTGCGCGAGCCGGTGGGCGTGGTCGGGCTGGTGCTGCCATGGAACTTTCCGCTGCTGATGCTCGCATGGAAGATCGGCCCGGCGCTGGCCGCGGGCTGCTCGGTCGTGGTCAAGCCCGCCGCCGAGACCACGCTGACCGCGCTGCGGGTGGCGGAACTGGCGGCCGAGGCGGGGGTGCCGCCGGGCGTCTTCAACGTCGTTCCGGGCAGCGGGGCCGAGGCGGGCGAGCCGCTGGGCCGGCACCCGGATGTGGACATGGTCAGCTTTACCGGCTCGACCGCGACCGGGCGGCGCTTTCTGGGCTATTCTGCGGAATCGAACCTCAAGGAGGTGACGCTGGAAATGGGCGGCAAGAATCCCTGCATCGTGCTGGACGATGCCGGGGATCTGGACACGGTCGCCGCCCATGTCGTCAATGGCGCCTTCTGGAACATGGGGCAGAACTGCTCGGCCGCCTCGCGCCTGATCGTGCAGCGGGGCATCAGGGACGCGCTGATGGCACGCATCATCGCCCATGCCCGCGAATGGCCGATGGGCGACCCGCTGAACCCGGAAAACCGTGTCGGCGCGCTGGTCTCCCAGGCGCATTTCGCCAAGGTCAGCGCCTATCTGCAGAAGGGTCCGGCGGTGCTTCTGGGCGGCGGGGCAAAGGACGGTTTCATCGAGCCGACGATCCTCGAGATCCGCGACCGCGAGGCGCCGCAGCTGCGCGAGGAGATCTTCGGCCCGATCCTGTCGGTGCTGACCGTGAGCGGCTTTGACGAGGCGATCGCACTGGCCAATGACACCTGCTACGGCTTGGCCGCGTCGATCTTCACGGCAAATATCAAGAAGGCCCTGCGCGGCGCGCGGATGCTGCGCGCCGGCACCGTGACCGTCAACAGCTTTGGCGAGGGCGACATCACCACCCCCTTTGGCGGCTACAAGCAGTCGGGCTTTGGCGGGCGCGACAATTCGATCCACGCCCATGACCAGCATACCCAGCTGAAAACCATCTGGATCGACCTCGGCGACAACGCGGATGAGGCGCTGGACTAGGATGGCGATGCTGCGCGCCATACGCATTCCGGTCTTCAACGGCCCCGCCGGCTGGAATGCGCTCTTGCCCGCCCTCGCACCCCGCGCCCGGCTTGAGGGCGAGGCGGAATATGACATCGCCATTGTCGGCGGCGGTTTCGCCGGCCTGTCGGCGGCGCGCAGGTTGCATCAGATCGACCCGGCGCTGCGCGTGGTCATCCTCGACGCCACGCGGATCGCCGAGGGCGGGACCGGGCGCAATTCGGGCTTCATGATCGACCTGCCGCATGATCTGACCTCGGGCGACTATGCCGGCGCGGGCGACAGCCATGACCGGCAACTGACGCGGCTGAACCGCCACGCCATCGCCTTCGCGGCGGAAAACATGCGCGATTTCGCCATACCCGACGCCTATTTCCAGCGCGCCGGCAAGATCAACGCCGCCGCCTCGGAGGCCGGATCGGCGGCCAATATCAGCTATGCGAAACATCTGCGCGAGCTGGGCGAAAGCCACGAGATGCTTGACGCCAAGGCCATGCACGAGATCACCGGCACGCATTACTATCGCGGCGGGCTGTTCACCCCCGGCACGGTGATGATCCAGCCTGCGGGCTATGTGCGCGAACTGGCTGCCGGGCTGGAAAGGGCCGGCGTCGTCATCCACGAAAATTCGCCCGTGCTCGGGATCGAAAGCCGCGGCAGCGGCTGGAAGCTTGGCACGGATACGGGCGCCGTGACCGCGCAAAAGGTCATTCTGGCGAATAATGGCCATCTGGAAAGCTTTGGCTTCAAGCGCGGGCGGCTCATGCACATCATGCTGAACGCCTGCATCACCGAGGAACTGGACGAGGACGCGCTGCGTGCGCTTGGCGGTCGGGAATGCTGGGGGGTGACGCCCGCGGATCCGATGGGCACGACGGTGCGCCGCATCGGCAAGGCGCAGGGCGGAAACCGCATCGTGATCCGGCAGGGCGGCTATTACCGGCCCGGAATGCAGACCAGCAAGGCCGATCTTGAGCGTCTGGCCGGCCATATGCGGCGGAAATTTGCGGCCCGCTTTCCCATGCTGGCCCATGTCCGGTTCCAGCATTGCTGGTCGGGGCATCTGTGCCTGAGCCGCAACAACGTCTCGGTCATGCGCGAGCTTGAGCCGGGCCTTTATGCCGCATGCGTCGATAACGGCCTTGGCACGACGCGCAGCACATTGACCGGGATCGGCGCCGCCGAGCTGGCCTGCGGGCAGCAAAGCGCGATCACCCGCTTTTTCGGCGCCGAGGCTGAACCATCGCGCCTGCCGCCGCATCCCTTCGACACGATCGGCGCGAATGCCTATATGCGCTGGAAAGAATGGCAATCGCGGTTAGAATGACCCCCGCCCCCAGGGAACGCAGACCGCCATGCCGCCGATCAAGCGCCGATACCTGCCGTCCCTCGGGTCATTCGCGACCTTCGAGGTGGCCGCCAAACACCTGAGCTTCACGCTGGCCGCAAAGGAACTGAATGTCACCCAGGGCGCGGTCAGCCAGCAGATCCGCATTCTGGAACGCGCGCTGGATGTGGCGCTGTTCCTGCGCAAGCACAATGCGCTGGAACTGACCCCCGAGGGCGCGACGCTTTACGCCGCCGTCGCCTCGGGGCTTGATACGATCAGCGCCGCGGTCTCGGCCATCACCGGCGACGAAGGGCCGGGCACGGTAACCGTCACGGCAACGGACGGGATGGCGACATTCTGGCTCAAGCCGCTGATCGACAGCTTTCGCGCGCTCCATCCCGAGGTCGGCTTTGTGGTCCTGGCCTCGGACGCCGATGACACCATCCGCAACTATGCCGATGTCGATCTGGCGATCCTGTGCGGGAATGACCGCTGCGAGGTCGGCGATCAGCTGCATTACCTGTTCCCCGAGGTCGCGCAGCCGGTCTGCACGCCGGATTTTTTGGCCCGGCACGGTCCCTTCGAGGATGCGGGCAGCCTGAACGACGTGAACCTGCTGCATCTGCACGACCGCCACTGGACGGCCGGCGCGATTGGCTGGCAGCCGCTGGGTTGGGCCGAGTGGTTTCGGGCGCAGGGTCGGGAATGGTCCAAATCGCCCTTTGCGCTGTCGACCAACAAGGTCGGCCTGCTGATGCAGGCGGCTTTGGCGGGCGAAGGGGTGATGCTGGGCTGGAACCACATGGTCGCCCGGCATGTGCTGGCCGGAGATCTGGTCTTTGCCCATCCCGCCCCGATCTCGGCGGGGCGGGGCAATTTCCTGAACTGCCGGCAGAAATCGCTCAAGCGTGCCGCCGTCGCGGGGTTTGTCGAACATCTGCTTGCCGGGGCCAGACAGACCGGCGCGATGACCGGCACTGAGGCCATGCCGTCAAATGGCAGCATGCGCGCCTGACCCCCGCCGCGTCGATGCGGCAGGGTCGGACCGGCCAGGGATACCCGCTACAGATACATGTGCCGGATGGTGTCATCGGCCAGCATCTCGGCACGGCTGCCCTCGACGGCGATCTGGCCGCGCACGATCAGATAGCCGCGATCGGCGATGGACAGCGCCTTTTCGGCATTCTGTTCGATCAGCAGGACGGTGCGTCCCTGAGCGTGGATGCGGGCGACGGTATCGAAATATTCGTCGATCAGCTTGGGCGACAGACCCAGCGAAGGCTCGTCCATGATCAGCAGTTCAGGATCGCCGATCAGGGCGCGGGCCAGGGCCACCATCGCCTGCTCGCCCCCGGACATCGTGCGGGCGGGCTGGGTCATGCGTTCCTGCACGCGCGGGAACATGGCGTGGATCATCTCCAGTTGCTCCTCGAACGGGGTGGCGCAGCGCGACGCGTCATAGCCGAGCTTCAGGTTCTCGCGCACGGTCAGCGAGGGAAACAGCCGCCGCCCCTCGGGAACGAAGCCGACGCCAAGCGCGGTCAGCCCCTCGGTGCCGGCGCGGGCGACGTCCTCGCCCAGCATCCGGACCGCGCCGCCATCCAGCGGCAAAAGCCCCGACAGCGCCTTGAAGGTCGTCGACTTGCCGGCGCCATTGGGGCCAAGCAGGCAGACCAGCTCGCCCTTGCGCACGTTCATCGACAGCCCGCGCAGCATCTGGACCTGTCCGTAAGAGGTGCTGACGTTTTCAAGCTCAAGCATCTTCCACCGCCTTTTGTCCCAGATAGGCCTGCTGCACACGCGGC
>JAGPGI010000273.1 GCA_018056045.1 Paracoccus sp. (in: a-proteobacteria) | reverse complement strand
ATGTTCGGCATGGTCGCCGCGACCGGCATCCGGATCCTGTCGACGGTCGATTTCGCCGGCAACCGCAACAATCTGTTCGTGGTGGCGGTGGCGCTTGGCTTCGGGATGATCCCGCTGATCGCGCCCGACTTCAAGCAATGGATGCCCCATGCCATCCACCCGCTGATCGAATCGGGCATTCTGCTGGCGACCATCGCGGCGGTGGTGCTGAACGCCTTTTTCAACGGCACCGGCGGCAGCGTCGAGGACGCCAAGCGCGCCGCCAGCATGGCCGATCACTGACCCGAGGCGGCGCTTTAGCTGCCGGGCGCGGCGACAGCCTCGCCCAGCGGCCTGATCTTCAGCCGGGTGATGCGGTTCTCGCGCCGGGTGACGATTTCAAAGCGATAGCCCTGGAACGAAAAGACCTGCCCCTGCGTCGGGATCGACTGCGCCATGTGGATGACCAGCCCGGCGATGGTATTGGCCTCATCGTCGGGCAGGGACCAGTCCAGCGCCCGGTTCAGGTCGCGAATGGTCATGGCGCCATCGACAAGGTAATCGCCTTGGGGATTGGGCACCAGCGCGCGGGCGGCATCGGTGTCATGCTCGTCAGTGATCTCGCCAACGATTTCCTCAAGGATGTCCTCCAGCGTGATCAGCCCGCGCAGGCTGCCATATTCGTCCACGACCAGCGCGAAATGCGTGCGCCGGGACATGAATTCCTGCATCTGCTCGTCCAGCGGCGTGGTGTCGGGCACGAAATAGGGCGGCATGGCGGTGCTGAGGACGTCGAACGTGTCCATCGCCTCGGGGCCGCCTTCGCGGATGGCCTTGCGCACGCCGCGCAGCAGATCCTTGGCATGGATGACGCCGATAACGTTCTCGCGCTCACCGCGATAGACGGGCAGGCGGGTATGCGAGCTTTTCAGCACCCGCTCCAGCACCTCGTCGGCGGGCAATTCCGCGTCGATCATCTCGATTTCCGAGCGGTGCAGCATGATCTCCTCGACCGAGCGTTCGCCAAGGTCCAGGGCCCCCATCAACAGGTCGCGTTCCTCTTTCTGCACGGTGCCGCTGGACTGGGCGATGGCCAGCGCGCCGGCGATTTCCTCCTGCACCGAGAAAAGATGCTCGGACTGGTCGGCGCGGATGCCAAAGATCGCAAGGATGCCGCGCACGATCAGCCGCACGACGGCGACAATGGGCGACATGACATGGGTCAGGATGCTGATCGGGCGGGCGACGCGGCTGGCCAGATCCTCTGGCGCCAGAATGGCATAGGTCTTGGGAAGGACCTCGGAAAAGATCAGCACCAGCACCGTCATCACCAGCGTCGCCGCCGCGACCCCGCTGGACCCCAAGGCGCGGGTAAAAAGCGCGGTGGCAAGGCTTGCCGACAGGATGTTGACGACATTGTTCCCAAGCAGGATCGAGCCGATCAGGCTTTCGCTGTCCTCGGTCACCTCGAGCGCCTTTTGCGCGCCCGGATCGCCCTTGTCGGCGCGGGACCTGAGCTTGGCCCGGCTTGAGGCGGTCAGCGCGGTTTCCGAGCCGGAAAAAAACGCCGACAGCGCCAGCAGCACAAGGATCGCGCCGGCGGTCAGCCAGAAGGTCAGGTCAAAGGCATGGGCCGGGGTCGCGGCAACGGCGGCCGGGGCGGCGCTGGCACTCATGGCGGTCAGGATCGTCATTCCTTGGTCCCCTTGCGTGGCGGCGGGCTGGCCAGAGGGTGGTGGTTCAGGACCAGATCGCGCATCCGCGAGTCCATCACATGGGTATAGATTTCCGTCGTGCCCAGATCGGCATGGCCAAGCAGCGTCTGGATGGCGCGCAGATCGGCACCCCCTTCCAGCAGATGCGTGGCGAAGGCATGACGGATCACATGCGGCGAGACGCGGGCCGGATCTATGCCGGCGGCGATGGCCAATTGTCCCAAAAGCGCGTTCATCGCCTGCCGGGTCATGTGGCCTTCCTTGCTCGCGGCGGGAAACAGCCAACGGGCGCCCCGGCCATTTGCCAGCTTGCCCAGCGGGCTGCCGACGGGGGCGTGGTCGCGCAGCCTCAGCCAGCCGGCCAGCGCCTGCCTCGCGGGCTCGCTCAGCGGCACCATGCGTTCCTTGCCGCCCTTGCCCCGGATCAACAGCAGCACCGGATTGCCCCGGCAGGCGCTGACCGGCAGTTCGACCAGCTCGCTCACGCGCATGCCGGTGGCATAGATCAGCTCGACCAGCACCAGATTGCGGGCGCGTTCGATATCGTTGCGGCCAAGATGGGGCAGGGCGTCCAGCATGGCCTGCACCTCGGCCCGCTCGAGCGTCTTGGGCAGGCGCTGGACGCGGCCGGGGCCTGCAATGCGCCCGGCGGGATCGTCCTCGCGCCAGCCCTCGTCCAGTGCAAACCGGGTGAACTGCCGGATCGAGGACAGCCGGCGAGCCCGCGTCGCCCGCGACAGCCCCTCGGCGTCGCAATGGCTCAGGTAATCCTCGACCCCCTCGCGGCTGACCGAGATCAGATCCTCTCCGGCGTCAGCCAGCCAGTCGCTGAAATCCAGCAGATCGCGGCCATAGGCAAGAAGCGTGTTGCGCGCCGCGCCGGATTCGGCGGCCTGCGCATCCAGAAAGGCCGAGATCCTGCCCTGATCGCTGCCGCCTGACCTGTCGCCGCTGCCTGCCATCGCCGCGCTCACCGCTGCGGATTGGCGCCCGGCTGCGGCATCAGCGCCGGAGCCAGGATCAGTTCCACCGCCGCCTGCCGGGCGATCTCGTGCTGACCCAGCGCGCGCAGGCTGCGCAAACCCTGTGCCGCGCGGCCAAGATCACCGTCAAGGCCGGCATCGGTATCGGCGATCGCCGCCAGCATCGCCTCGCCGCGCCGGTTGGCGAGGATCAGTTCGGCGGTGGCGGGCGGGACGTTCTTCTCGGATGTGCCAAGGAAGGCCGGGAAAAGTATCGCGGCCCGCTCTTCGCCCTTGCCGGGGGGCGGCGCCGATTCCGGCTCGCCCGAGGCAAAGCTGAGCAGCCACAGGTCAAACGGTGACGCGTCCGCTGGCGGATCGGCGACGACCTGCGGCTGCGCGGCCTGCAGAGCCAGCCACAGGGCCATCTGCCCGGTCCGGCCATCCAGCCCCATGGCGCCCAGCTCGGCCCCGACCATATCGGCCAGTGCCGCGCCCAGACCGGCCGCGATCATGTTGTCATAGGCGGGGGGCAGCGCCTTTTCCACGGCAGCGGCGTCGCGCGCGGCCAGCGCCGCATCCAGCGCCTGCACCGCCGAGGCGCGGTCCCAGACCCCGCCCGATGCCGCCGGGCGCTGCTCCAGATAGATGCGGCGCAGTTGCGAGGCGGGGATGGCGCCGGCCCGGGCCAGCCGCTCGGCCGCGTCAAGCTGCGCCTTCCAGCCGGCATTCTCGTCCAGATCGGCCAGCGCGAAGGGCAGCGGCAGGCTGGTCGAGGGCAGCGGCTGGCCGATCGCCTCATGCAGGCGCAGCTCGAGCGGTGTCACCACCTTGGGCGGGACCAGTTCGGTCGCGCTGTCGGCATAGCCATCGTCAAGGTAATGCGCCAGCAGCGTCGCCATCTGCGGGTCGATCTTGCCCATCACCTCGGCGCCGTGAAAGACCAGCGCGGCGGCCGCCCAGTCGCCCCCCAGCGCCAGGCAGAAGATGCGGGCCGGAAAGCTGGGCGCGACGCCGGGCGTGCGGTCCATGATCTCGCAGGCATGGGCCTCGTCGCGCGACAGCAGCCCGATGTCGAACAGCCGCCGGAACCGTTCGGGATCGCCGGGGCCGGCGGTCTGCAGCAGCTCTCGGGCGGCGCCGGTCGCACCCATGTCCAGAAGCTTGTCGACGCGCGCCAGAAACAGCAACCCCTCGGTTCCGGGCAGGGTGACGGGGGGCTGCAACTGCGTCGCCAGCAGCCGCCGTTCCAGCCGGCGCAGAACCGGCAGGCGCGGGTTCGAGCCGCGCACCAGCCGCACCAGCGTCTCCGAGTCGCTCGCGCCCCACAGATTCGCCGGCAGGCCCGCCGCGCGCGGCGAGACGGTGCCCTTGCTGTCGGGATTGCCCTCACCCAGCCGGGTGACCCCGACCGGCTCGACCGCGCCTGTCGCGGCGATCTCGCGCTTGCTGCGGCGCTTGAGTTCGGGCGGGCGGGAGTCGCCGGGGCGCCAGGACGAGATATTGTCGGGCTGCTGGACGCTGCCCGACAGCCAGTCGCTGGCCGAAAGCGGTGGCTTGGCTCCGGCCGGCATGGCAAGGATGCATGTCGCAAGCGCGAGGACGCCAAGCCGGGGGACGCCAGGCCGGGGAAGGCCAGGCAGGGGAAGGTCAGTCGAGATCATCGTTTTCCGTCGTGGTGCCCTCGGCGGGCGTGGCGGCCGGCGCCGGGCTGGCGGCGGTTGCGGGCGTCCCGGTCGGGGCGGCGGGATCGGCCGGGGCGGGGTCGGTGGGTGCAGGCGTCGCCGGGGCTGCGCCAAGATCCAGTTCGACCGGCATGCGCATTTCCTGGGGGTCCGAGCTCATGTCACCGAAATAGGCGTAACCGGCCAGACCCGCCAG
>JAGPGI010000272.1 GCA_018056045.1 Paracoccus sp. (in: a-proteobacteria) | reverse complement strand
TGGCCCAGATCGCCCATGACCTGCTGGACCAGCGCCGCGACGGCGGGCAGGTCGGTGACGACGCGCGGCACCTCGGCTTGGGCGGGCAGGGCGCAGGCCAGCGTCAGGCCGGCAAGGGAAAGGTGACGAAGATATCTCATGGCAGGCTCACTTGCGGAAATGCCATGGTTATTTATGTTATATCGTAACCCGTCAAGGAATATAGTGATACTATAACAAAATGACCCATACCGCCGCCGATCCGTTTCACGACCATGACCATAGCAGTTGCGCGGCCACGGTGCTGCGCCGTGCCGAAGAGCAGACCCGCGCCGAGGGTGTGCGCCTGACCCCGGTGCGCCGTCGCGCGCTGGAAATCCTGCTGGAATCGCATCGCGCCATGGGCGCCTATGAGGTGCTGGAACGGCTGGCCGAGGATGGCTATGGCAAGCAGCCGCCCGTGGCCTATCGGGCGCTGGATTTTCTGGTCGAGCAGGGCCTTGCCCATCGCATCCAGCGCCTGAACGCCTATGCCGCCTGCCTGTCGGCGGAGCGCGACCACGCGCCGGTCTTTCTGATCTGCCGGGGCTGCGAGCAAGTGGCCGAGGCAGATGCCACGGCGCTGCGCGGCGCCTTGCAGGATCTGGCGGCCGGGTCCGAATTCATCCCGGAGCGGATCACGGTCGAGCTGCTGGGCCTTTGCGCCCGCTGCCGCGCGGAAGGCCGGGCATGAGCGCGCTGATTCGCGCCACCGATCTGTCGGTCAGCCATGCCGGAGCCGATCTGCCGGTGCTGCGCCATGTCGATTTCCACATCTCTCCGGCCGAGATCGTCACCGTGGTCGGCCCCAACGGCTCGGGCAAGTCGACGCTGGTGCGGGCGCTGCTGGGCCATGTCCCCGCCGAGACCGGCCGGGTCGAGCGTCTGCCCGGCCTGCGCATCGGCTATGTGCCGCAGCGCGTCCATATCGAGCGGGCGATGCCGATGACCGTGCGCCGCTTTCTGTCGCTGCCGGTCCGCGTCGGCGAGGCCGAGGCTCGTGCGGTGCTGGAACGCACCGGCGTTCCGGGGCTCGAGGATCGCCAGATCACGGCGCTGTCGGGCGGGCAGCTTCAGCGCGTCCTGCTGGCGCGGGCGCTTTTGAACGCCCCCCAGCTTCTGGTGCTGGACGAGCCGACACAGGGGTTGGACCAGCCCGGCATCGTCGCCTTTTACAAGCTGATCGAAGAGGTCCGCTCCCAGACCGGCGTCGCCGTGCTGATGGTCAGTCATGACCTGCTTGTGGTGATGCGGGCCTCGGACCGGGTAGTCTGCCTGAACGGCCATATCTGCTGTGAGGGGACGCCGCAGGCAGTCAGCGCCGCGCCCGCCTATCGTGCGCTGTTCGGGGCTGGGGCGCAGGGCACGCTGGCGCTTTACCAGCATCATCACGATCACGACCACGATCATGTCGCCGAGGGGGCGGGCCATCATGTCCACGGCCCCGATTGCGCGCATGAACATCATCACCGGGACCATCATGCTTGACGATTATCTGACCCGCGCGATTCTTGCGGGGCTTGGGCTGGTTCTGGCGACGGGGGCGCTTGGCTGTTTCGTGGTCTGGCGGCGCATGGCCTATTTCGGCGATTCGACGGCGCATGCGGCGATCCTTGGCGTGGCGCTGAGCCTGATCTTTTCGTTGCCGATATATCTGGGCACGCTGGGCGTCGCGATGGCCATGGCGCTGGCGGTGACCTGTCTGACGGCACGCGGGCAGCAGATGGATACGGTGCTGGGGGTGCTCGCGCACAGCGCGCTGGCGCTGGGGCTGGTGGCGGCCAGTTTCGTGCCCTCGTTGCGGACCGGGCTTGATGCCTATCTGTTCGGCGACATTCTGGCGGTCACCCGCAGCGACCTGATCTGGATCTGGGGTGGGGCGGCAGCGGTCCTGTGCCTCCTTGTCTGGCGCTGGCAGCGGCTGGTGACGGCCTCGGTGAACGAGGAACTGGCCATGGCCGCCGGCATAGATCCGGCGCGCGAAAGGCTGATCCTGTCGCTGGCTCTGGCGCTTGTGGTGGCGATTGCGATTCGGCTTGTGGGGGCGCTGCTGATTTCGGCCATGCTGATCATTCCGGCGGCCACGGCACGCAGTTTTGCGCAGACGCCTGAGCAGATGGCGGGTTCCGCGACCCTGATCGGCGCGTTTTCGGTCTGTGGCGGGCTTTTGGCCAGTCTGTGGCTCGATACTCCGGCCGGTCCCTCGATCGTTGCCGTCGCGGCGGGGATTTATGCCATATCTCTAATGGTTTACCGCAGGTAAACCAGATCTGGCGATGGGCGGGAACCTGCGGATTTTGCACGCGAATGCGGCAAAAATCTGCGCAGGCCTCAGCGTGTTGGCGAATATGCAACAGTTGCCCGCATGGCGTGTGATCGGCCTATCAAGACCGCTTCCCAACTCCTTGGGATTATGCGACTGTCGCAAAGATGCTGCTGGAAACGGCAGCCTTCAAAGTACTGAACGGAGCATGATCATGACCAAAATCGCTACCTTCGCCCTGGCCCTCGGCCTGACGGCTTCGTCGGCTCTGGCCGGCGGCTATGTCGCCCCCGTCGTGGAAGTCGAGCCGGTCGTCGTTGACGAGCAGCCCGCTTCGTCGAACGCTGGCCTCGTCGTTCCCGCCCTGCTGCTGCTGGGCGTTATCGCTGCCGTCGCTTCGGACGACGATGACGATGATGACGACTCGAGCAACTAATCGTCCGTAAGGACCTTTGGTTCAAAGGGCTGACCTTCGGGTCAGCCCTTTTCCTTTGCGCGGACCTCGGGGACTGAAGCTCGGGCTGAGATCCCGCCCGCAAGGCCGAAGCACCGGAAACGAAAAGGCCCCGCATCGCTGCGGGGCCTTTCGTCTGCCGGGATCAGGCTGCGCTCAGGGACGCAGCTCCTGAATGGTGACATAGCCCAGATCCGGGCCGATCCACTGGCGTGAGACGGTGATCCGCCCGCCCTGAACCATGTAGTTGTTCTGGAACTCCAGGACGCCCGAGCGGCAGCTTTCCACGATGACGCCCGGCTTGGGGCCGCCACCGATGCTGCAGTCCAGCGTCAGCGGGCGCTCCAGCCCGTCGCCGGTCCAGTAGCGCATGACACGCTGGGCCTGACCGCTGCGGCCGGCGCGGATCAGTGCCGCCGAGGACGACATCTGGGCCACCGACAGGTCGTGGCCCAGACCGCGCGTGCCGGCCAGCATGCCGCCGCGCAGGATCAGCGCCTGCTCGTTCTTGGTCATATAGGTCCGCTGTCCGGCATTCTCGCCGGTCATCGCCATGACCTGCGTGGTCTTCATCCGCTCTAGTCCGACCAGGATCAGCGGACCGGGATTGACCCGCAGCGCCTCGGCCGCCATGGCCGAGGGATCGGGCGCGGGCTGGGCGGCGGCATCCTTGCCGGAGGCCTTGGCGGCGCTTTGCTTGACCGCCGTCACCAGCATGCCCCGGATCGAGCCCTCGCTGCCGGCATTGCCGCAGGCGGCCAGCATGGCCAGCATGGCCACGCCGAACGTGGCGCGCATCATCTTGCGGTTCATCGCCAGAACCTCCCCCAACCTTGATAGAGCTGGCCCGAATGGCTGTCGCGGACCTTGTCGTAAAGCCGTCCCTGCACGCGCAGGCGCGAGCCGCCATCGCGCGAGAGCGACCGGATATCGCCGCCGACGCGGCGCAGCGAGGGCTGGCCCGTGCCCCAGCCCAGCGGGATGGAAAGCGTGACGCCCTTGTCGAAGGAGCCTTCGCCAAAGTCCTCGGCGCTCATGTCGGTCTTGGTGACCCAGGCGCCGACGCGCCAGCCATTGGCGAATTCGCGCGACAGCGTCACCGTGGCGCCCTTGTCGCCGGCCAGATACTTGCCGACCGCAAGCTCGGCGGCGATGCCGTTGTCGAATTCGTAATAGGCCGAGACATGGCCGGTCGTGACCTCATAGTCGCGGAAGCCGAAGACATCGCGGAAGTCGCGTTTCTTGACGCGGTTGACCTCGGCGCCGATGGCCAGCGGCGAGCTGGCCGGCCACCACAGCACCTCACCCGAGACGCCGCCAAAGGTGCGCTCAAGCAGACCCACGGTGACGCGGCTATAGACCGTGTCGGCGGGCTTGGCATACCAGGCCAGCGTCAGGCGCGGGATCGTCGGGCTTTTATTGCCCTGATACATGCGCCCGTCGGAACGCACGCGCGGCACGCCGTTCTCGTCATAGTCGCTGTCCAGCGCCTCGTATTCCTCGACGGTCATGTTGCCGGGGGCTTCCTGCTTCTGGTTGCCGAAGGCGCGCTGGCGGACGCTGCCGGCCAGGATCAGGCCGGGCATCAGCTCGTATTCGGCCTCGAGCTCGGCGCCGATCTCATAGCGGAAGGGCTCGTCCGGGTCGAAGAGCGAGGTCGAAAGATAGGGTTTCAGCGCCCAGCTGAAGCGCGGGAACATGCCCGGCGTGCGCACCAGATTGCCCGGGCGCGGATCGGCATTGGTCAGCACCGCGACATTGGCGATCTGGCTGGCCTCGGTGTTTTCCAGCCGCTCGACATCC